>NZ_JAXCIS010000031.1:0-29656 GCF_034044025.1 Pseudomonas sp. SED1 | reverse complement strand
ACAACACTCAAGCCGGCCGGGAGGCCGCTGTGCTCTTGATCTGCTTTTGATCTTAGGCGCCCCAATAGCCGCCGTTACCTAAACAATGGATATGCACACATCACCCCGCCCAGCGCCCCCCACATTGCACCCACGCCCCAGAGCCGATAGTCTTGCAAACCATTACCAAAAACCCAATCCCCTCGGGCCCATTGGGTAAAAGGAGAGGTTTGTGAACATCGGACAGTTCGCCTTTCAACGCCAGGTTGAAACTCTATACGTCGACCACAACAGCTGGCTGCGCACCGTGCTACGGCGCAAATTGGGCAACGCATTCGATGCCGCCGACCTGGCCCACGACGTCTACCTGCAACTCATGCGTAAGGGCCAACTCCCGCCCACCGGCGAATCCCGCCGCCACCTGACCCAAATCGCCAACGGCCTGGTCATCGACCTCTACCGCCGTCGCCAGATCGAAACCGCTTACCTGCAAGCCCTGACCCTCTTGCCCGAACCCTGCGCGGCCGATGAAGAAACCCGCGCCCTGGCCATCGAGGCCCTGATCGAAATCGACGCCGCCCTGCACAGCCTGCCACCCAAGGCACGCCAGGCCCTGTTGCTGTGCAAACTCGATGGCCTGAGCTACCGCGAGATCGCTGCCGAGCTGCAAGTCTCCGTCTCATCGGTGGAAAAATACATCGCCGCCGGCCTGCTGGCCTGCTACCAAACCCTGCACGGCTGACCCACAGCGATGTCGACCGAACAGCCAATCGCCCCCGTTATCATCGAGCGCGCCACCGCCTGGATGGCACGTCTATGGGCCGATGACGCCAGCGCCGAAGACCACGCCAACTGCCTGCGCTGGCGCGCCGAACACCCCCATCACGAGCTGGCCTGGACACGCCTGCTGGGCTTCGAGCAAAAACTCAACAGCGTCCCTGCCGCAGTAGCCAAGCACAGCCTGGCCGAACCCGAAGCCCCCGACTCCCTCAATCGCCGCAGCACCCTGCGCCTGCTCGGCCTGTTGGTCGCAGCCGGTGGCCTCACCTACGGCGTGCGCCGCACCGACGCCTGGCAACTGGCGAGTGCCGGCCATAGCACCCGCACTGGCGAAATTCGCGAAGTCGTATTGCCCGACGGCACTCGCCTGGTGTTGGGCTCGGCCTCGGCGATTGACGTGCAATTCGACGACCACCAACGCCTGGTGCTGCTGCGGGCCGGTGAGGTCTTCATCACCACTGCGCCTTCATCCCGGCCGTTTCGGGTGCAGAGTCACCAGGGCCTGTTTCAGGCGCTGGGCACGCGCTTCAGCCTGCGACAGTGCGACGACAGCTGCCAGTTGGCAGTGCTTGAGGGTGCCGTGCAGGTGCAGCCTGAGCATGGCGCAGTCGCGAGAGTGGAAGCGGGGCAGGGTGCCACGGTTTCCAGGGACAAGGCGCAATCGACTGCGGCAGTGACAGACCGCAGCATCGCTTGGGTCAAGGGGCTGTTGATGGCCGATGGCACCCGGCTCGACGAGCTGATCACCGAACTGGCGCGCTACCGCCCCGGTGTACTGCGCTGTGCGCCGGAGGTGGCGATGCTGCGGGTCAGCGGCGTGTTGCATCTGGAAAACACCGACCTGGCCCTGGACAATCTGGCCGCCGCGTTGCCGATACAAGTGGTGAAGCGCACCCGCTATTGGGTGACGGTAAGTGCCCCTGCCTGAAAAAACCTTGAGATTTGATTGAGGGTTTTGGCTGCTCGTTCGGAAGATAAGGTAAGGGCGAGCAAAGGCTCAATCGGTCAGGGAGACTTCATGAGTAACAAGGATGTGGCTGCGGCCAAACCCAGGGGGCGGGGCGCGGTCTCGCACGTGTTGCGGCCGGTGCGCGGGCGACTGATCGCTGCGGCACTGCTGGCCGGTGCGGGCAGTATGCTGACGTTGGTGCCGCTGGGGGGCGTTGTGCATATCGCCAGGATCGCCCTCGGCGGGCCGTCGATGGCCCAGGCATCGGTCGAGCTGTGGTTGACCATCAGTGTCAGCCTGGCGAGCCTGTTCGTGGGCTTGCTGTTGATGACGGTTGCAGAGACGGTCGCGCACCTGGCCGACAACCACCTCACTCGTCACCTGCGCCTGGCAATCGCTCAGCGACTGAGCCAGGTGCCGCTGGGCTGGTTCACCGAGCGGGCGTCGGGCGAGGTCAAGCAGGCGATGCAAGACGATATTGGCACCCTGCACAGCCTGACTGCGCACTTCTATACCAGCGTGGGGCGTTGCGCCGGGGCCGTGCTGCTGTCGGCGGTCTACCTGTTCACGGTTGATTGGCGCATGGCGCTGGTATCGCTGTTGCCGTTTCCGGGGTTCTTCCTGTTCTTCAATCGTGCGATGAAAGCCAGCGGCAGTGCGATGCAGTCCTTTGTCGAACGCATGACCCGGGTCAATAACGCAGTCGTCGAGTTCGTCAACGGCATTCCGGTGGTCAAGGCTTTCGGTGCCATCGGCAAGGCCCACGCGGGCTACCGCAAGGCGGTGGATGATTTCAGCGAAGCCTTCGTTGAGTTCACCCGGCCGCTGGTGGGGACGATGGCCAACGCCAACGCAATGATCGCCCCGGTGACGGTGCTCGCAACCGTGCTGACGTTCGGCCTGGTGTTTATCAGTCTGGGCTGGATCAGCGCCGTGGAGGTACTGCCGTTCGCCATTGTCGCGCCGGGTATTTGCGCGCCGCTGATGCTGCTGAGTTACATCACTCACGACCTGAACAACGCCGTTGGCGCCGCCGAGCGTGTACAGGCGCTGCTGGCGACGCCGGTACTGGCGCAGGCGGAGCCGGGCTCCGAACGCTTGCCCAAGGACGCCGAGGTGCGCGTGGAAAACCTCGGGTATGCCTACGACCCACAGAACCCGGTACTGTCGAACATCAGCTTCACCCTCAAGCCCGGTACCGTCACCGCCATCGTCGGCGCTTCGGGCTCGGGCAAGTCGACCCTGGCGCGCCTGCTGCTGCGCTTTTTCGATCCGACCGAAGGGCGTATCACCCTGGGCGGCGTCGACCTGCGGCAGGTCGAGACTTCGCAGCTCTACAACCTGATCGGGTTTGTGCTGCAAGAGGTACGCCTGGTCCACGCCAGCGTTGCCGAAAACATCGCCCTCGGCCGGCCCAGCGCCAGTCGCAAGGAAATCGAGGCGGCCGCACGGGCGGCGAATATCCATGAGTGCATCATCGGCTTGCCACGGGGCTACGCCTCGGTGATCGGCGAGGATGCGCAGTTGTCCGGTGGCGAGCAGCAGCGCATCAGCATCGCCCGCGCGGTATTGCTGGCGCCGCCGGTGCTGGTGCTGGATGAGCCCACGGCCGCCGCCGATGCCGGGAACGAGGTGGCGATTCAGGACGCGCTGTCGCGCTTTGCCCAGGGGCGCACGCTGTTGGTGATCGCCCATCGCCTCGACACCGTGATGCACGCCGACCACATCATCGTGCTGGAAAACGGCCGCATCGTTGAACAGGGCAACCATCCTCGACTGATCGCGCAGGAAGGCCGCTACGCGCGCCTGTGGGCGTCGGGCGGCTACAAACAGACCCGCGAACAGGCGCTGCCGACATGCTGAAAACCTTTATCGAACTGTTGGGCGACGACGGGCCAGTCTTGCATCGCTATGTGAGAAACGTGGTGTTCTACGGCGCGCTCTGTGGGCTGACCATCGCTGCGCTGGTGCCGGTACTGACCGATATGCTCAACGGTGATCTTGCCGAAGCAGCGCTGTGGCTGGTGGTATTCCTGGCGGCGGTGGCGACGTGTTGGGCGACGCGACGGGAAGTTGAAAAGGCCGGCGTCGCGTTGGGCGTGGCGGTGCTGCAAGGCGGTCGCCAGCGGATCGGCGACCACGTGGCCGGGCTGCCTGTCGGCTGGTTTACCCCGGATAACACCGCGCGGCTCAACCAGGTGGTGACCCAGGGCATGATGACCGTGGCCCAACTGCCGGCCCATGTATTTACCCCGGTGCTCAGCGGCGTGGTGACGCCGTTGGTGCTGGTGCTGGCGCTGTTCGTGCTGCACTGGAAAATGGGCCTGATCGCCTTGTTGGCGTTGCCGATTCTCGGTGCCGCATTCTGGCTCAGCGCACGGCTTGGCCGGCGTGCTGACCGGGCGTTCCAACGCAGCTCGGCTGACACCAGCCAGCGCATGCTGGAGTTCGCCCAGTCGCAGTCGGTGTTGCGTGCGTTCAGTGGCGGCGGTAGCTCGGTGTTCCTGCAACGGGCGATTGAGCAGCAACACGCGACAGGGGCTCGCCTGATCCTGTTGTCCGCAACCTCGGTGTTGCTGAATACGTGGATGGTGCAGGTGGTGTTCGCCGCCTTGTTGATCGCCGCCGCATTGTGGCTCGACGCGTACCTGGGTAATCCCTTGCACGTAGGCTCGGTGATCGCGGTGATGGTGTCGCTGTTGCTGGTCAGCCGCTTCATTGACCCCCTGCTGGAGGTGGCCGGTTATGGCGAGACCTTGCGCGGCGCCGGGATGCAACTTGAGGCGGTGCGCGAGATCCTGGCCGCATCGCCGCTGAAAGAGCCGAGCGCCCCGCAATCCCCACGGGATGCCTCAGTGGAATTGTGCGACGTGAGTTT
Organism: Pseudomonas sp. SED1; assembly: GCF_034044025.1. Taxonomy (NCBI): domain Bacteria; kingdom Pseudomonadati; phylum Pseudomonadota; class Gammaproteobacteria; order Pseudomonadales; family Pseudomonadaceae; genus Pseudomonas; species Pseudomonas sp. SED1. The sequence continues at coordinate 25,070 of NZ_JAXCIS010000031.1, read as the reverse complement.
TCGTCACCCGGGTGGTCCTCGGGACGTGCTGCGTGGCGTGAACCTGCGAATTGAACCCGGCAGCATGACCGCGCTGGTGGGCGCTTCCGGCTCGGGCAAGACCACGCTGCTGAGACTGGTTGCGCGGTTTTTCGAGGTCAGCCAAGGCCATGTGTGTATCGGTGGCGTGGATGTGCGACAGATGTCTGGCGAGCAGCTTAACGCGCGGATCAGCCAGATCTTCCAGGACACCTACCTGTTTCAGGGCAGCGTCGCCGACAACATTCGCCTGGGCAAGCCTGACGCCAGCGATGTGCAAGTGCTGGAGGCCGCGCGGCAGGCCGGTGTGCAGTCGATTATCGAGCGTTTGCCCATGGGGCTGTCGACCAGTGTCGGCGAGGGCGGGGCACGCCTGTCCGGCGGCGAGCGCCAGCGTATCGCGATCGCCCGTGCGTTGATCAAGGGCGCGCCGATCCTGCTGGTGGATGAAGCCACTGCTGCACTGGACGCCGAGAACCAGGCGGTCATCGCCGAAACCCTGGCACGCTTGCGCGGCAAGTGCACGTTGATCGTGATCGCGCATCAGTTGTCGACGGTGGTGATGGCCGACCAGATCGTGGTGCTTGATGAGGGCCGGATCGTAGAGCACGGCACGCCAGAACAACTGACGGCTCGGCAGGGGCGTTATGCCCGGTTCCTGGCGCAACGGCGGGCGTCGAAGGGGTGGCGTATCGCCTAGTGGACCCGCCAGGAAGGCGGGTCCGAAGAGCAGGTCAGAGCTTCGGCAGTTGCCCGATGCGGCCCATCATTTCAGTGACGATCTGCAGGTCCAGCAGGAACTGGTCGACGGTCTTGAACTCGTTGTCGGTATGGCCGGTGTACTTGACCTCTGGCCGTGCCAGGCCGAACTGCACGCCATTCGGTAACTCATGCACCGAGGTGGCGCCGGCCGAAGTCCCGTACTTGTGCTCCATGCCCAGGTTCTCGCTGGCCACGGCCAACAGCGCCTTGACCCACTCGCCTTCAGGGTTGCGGTACATCGGCTCGGCGATCGAGTAGTCGAAGCTCACGGCCACGTGGTTCTGTTTGGTCCAGGCTGCCAGCTTGTCGGCGATTTCAGCCTTGAGCGCTTCCGGCGACTTGCCCTTAGGCACACGCAGGTTGACTGCCAGCTTGAAGGTACCGTCATCCTCACCGACATAGGTCAGCGACGTGGTCAGCGGCCCCATGAACGCATCGGAGAAGCCCACACCCAGTTTGCCGCCCAGGTAATCCAGGCCCCAGTTGGTGGCGGCATAACGCGCGGCATCGGTGAACTGGTTGTGCTTGAGCGCCACCTTGCCGTCGAGGCTGTTGAGGAAGTCGAGCATGCGGGCCACCGGGTTCACACCGGATTCTGGCTCGGAGGAGTGAGCGGACACGCCAGTGACGGTCAGCTTGACGTCCTTGCCGTCGACCTTGGCTGCCACTTCGAAGTCGCCGCCATTGTTTTTGGCGTATTCGCTACCGGCCTTTTGCAGGCTGGCGGCCAGTTCGGCGGGCTTTTCGCTCAACAGTGTCATCACCGACGCCGACGGAATCTGGTTGGTGGCCTTGCCGCCGGTCATCGAGATGATTTCTGCGCCTTTGCCTTCAGCCTTGCGCTTGGGGAACTTGGCCATGACCGTGCCGTAGCCTTTCTCGGCGATCACCACCGGGTAGCCGCCATCCAGCGCCAGGTTGTAGTTGGGCGTTGGGTTGTGTTCGAAGTAGTACGGGATCGCGTCGCCGGAGGTTTCCTCGGTGGTGTCCACCAGCAGCTTGAAATTGCGTGCCAGCGGCAGCTTCTCTTCCTTGATCACCTTCATCGCGTACATCGCCACCACGATGCCGTTCTTGTCATCCTCGGTGCCGCGGCCATACATGCGGTCGCCGATCAGCGTGACCTTGAACGGATCGAGCTTGGTGCCGTCCTTGAGCACCCAGTTTTCCGGGGTTACCGGTACCACGTCGGCGTGAGCATGAATGCCGACGACTTCATCGCCGCTGCCTTCCAGGGAGATCTCATAGACACGGTTATCGATATTGCGGAAGTTCAGGTTGAACGACTCGGCCAGACTCTTGATCCTGGCGGCGATCTTGATGAACTCGGGGTTGTCGTGCTGGGCCACGCCGGCCACCTGGAACGTCGGGATCTCCACCAGTTCGCGCAGGGTTTCAGTGGCGGCAGCGCCGTACTTCACTCGCGCATACAGGCCGAGCAGGCGATGGATTTCGTTCTGCTGGTCGGCGGTCAGGCCCTTGTTGTCGAGGAACGCGCTGATAGCCGGGCCGAGGTTGTCGCTCTTGGCCACGTCACTCTTGGCCAGGCTACCGAGAAACTGCCTGAAATCCTTGACCGAAGCGTCGCTGAAGGTCTTCAGGATGATCGCATTCTGTTTCGGGGTGAGGTTGGCTTGAGCTTGGGTGGTGAACACCGAAAGGCTGGCGGCCATCAGGGTGGCTACGGCCAGTTGTTTGAGGGAAAAATCCATTGCTGAGGGCATTCCTTTGCAGGGAGTGAGTGAGAAATGTCTGATCATAAGGTCAGAAACAATTTCACACACTACCATCGGGAGGCTGGGGGAGGGGAGTGCTTGAGTAGGAAATTTCCCATAGAAATGCGCGATGACCCACAGAACAGAAAGCTCCGGTATGGTTCTGCGGTTAGGGTGTTATTTGTGCAAAGGAGTGGTGTTGATGAAGCTTTCAGACCGTTACCGCGGCAGCCTGCTTGGGCTGGCCTGTGGTGATGCAGTAGGGACCACGGTTGAGTTCATGCGCCGAGGTTCGTTTGCCCCGGTCACCGATATGGTGGGTGGTGGGCCGTTCCAGCTTTTGCCTGGCCAGTGGACGGATGACACATCCATGGCGCTGTGTCTGGCCGAAAGCCTGCTGCGCAAGAATGGTTTTGACGCTGGCGATCAGATGGGGCGTTATTTGAACTGGTGGAAGTGGGGCTACCTGAGTGCTACGGGGGAGTGTTTCGATATCGGCACAACCGTTCGTGATGCATTGACGAAGTATCAGCACACAGGCGATCCGTTCGCGGGCTCCACCGACCCGTACTCGGCGGGTAACGGGTCAATGATGCGCCTGAGCCCGGTGGTTCTGTTCTGTTTCCCAGATGCCGAGCGCTTGCGGGAGTTTACCGTCGACAGTTCCCGCACTACCCATGGCGCGTTGGAGGCGATTGAGTGCTGCCTGGTGCTGGCGGAGTGTATTTCCAATGCGCTGCGTGGGGATTCGAAAGCGCAGGTACTAAAGGTTGACTATCTGGACTTGAGCGAACCCAAAGTTGTGGACATTGCTGATGGGCACTACCTCGATAAGGCGCGCAGCGACATCGTTGGTTCTGGTTACGCGGTGGCTTCGCTTGAGGCGGCGCTATGGTGTTTTCATCACGCCGAGAGCTTTGCCGAGGCCGTGCTGGCCGCGGCAAACCTGGGGGATGACGCCGACACTACGGCAGCGATCGTGGGTCAACTGGCGGGTGCGTATTACGGTGTGCAGGGTATTCCGATCGAGTGGTTGGGCAAGTTGTGGCAGCGTGAAGAGATTCAGGAGACTGCCGACGCGTTGTTTCAGGCGGCACAAGGCCAGGCAGCGGCACTTTAGGTATCCGTGTACGGACCGGACACATGGTTGACGGGTGTACGGGGACATGGTGGACACTTTTCGGCGAACTAACTACGCCGGAAAACCATCATGCCCTGGAATACGAGAGACGCCATGAGCCTGAAAAAAGAGTTCGTTGCCTTAGCCCGGCAACCCGGCAGCAATAAACGAGAACTGTGTCGACGGTTCGGTATCAGTCCCCAAACCGCGTACAAGTGGCTCGGTCGCTACGAAGAACAAGGCCAGCAAGGTCTGCTGGAGAAATCCCGCAGGCCAGCCACTAGCCCAAAACTTACCGAGCCCGCGCTGGAGACTGAAGTCTTGGCAATTAGGCGGGAGCATCCAGCCTGGGGCGGCCGCACGATCAGCAATCTGTTAGATAAGCGTATCGCTCCTAGCACTGTCACCAATGTCTTACATCGCCATGGTTTGGTTCAAACGGTCCCGAAAGAGTTACAGGCAGCAAGGTTGAGGTTTGAACACGACGCGCCCAATGATCTTTGGCAGATGGATTTCAAAGGGCATTTCCCAACGCAACAAGGCCGATGCCATCCGCTAACTGTTTTGGATGACCATTCTCGTTTCAACTTGGCAATCAAAGCCTGTGCCAACGAGCGCACAGCCACGGTACAGGAGCAGTTGATCGCAGTTTTTCGGCGCTACGGTTTACCAGCTCGCATCAACGTCGATAACGGGCCCCCATGGGGCTCTCCGCGTAATCCGGGGGAGATCACGGAACTGAGTATCTGGCTCGTTCGCCTGGGTATCAGAGTAAGTTTCAGTCGGCCTTTCCACCCTCAAACCAATGGAAAAATCGAACGATTTCATCGGTCACTCAAGGCTGAAGTGCTCAACGGCCGCCATTTTCGGACGCTTGCAGAGGCGCAAACAAATCTCGATCAATGGCGAGAGGTTTATAACCATCAACGCCCTCATCAAGCCCTGGGTTACAAGGTTCCAATGGACCGATACCGAGAAAGCCCCTGGGCTTATCCGGAGACGCTTTTAGCGTTTGAGTACGGGCCGGACGATTTAAAGGCCAAGGTTTATCACAGCCGATTTAAGTTTCAGAAGCGCTATTTCAGGATCGCCAAAGGCCTGGCCGGACATCACATCGCACTACGTCCCAACACTGAAAGTGACGGGCTATTTGACGTCTATTTCTGCCATCATTTTTTGCGAACGATCGACGTGAAACAGCCTGATTACGGTTCATAATGTGTCAACCATGTCCCCGCACATGTGTCCACCATGTGTCCGGTCCGTACAGTATCCGTCAGCCCTTCAACTCCGCCAACTGTTTCCACTCAATCGAAAATCGCGCCAGGTATTTGCGTAGTCGGTCGGCATCGTTCGGCTGCGCCTTGGCTTGTCGGGAGACGCCGAACAAGCGTCGTCCGGCATCGGAAATGCTGTCGGACTGGAGGCACGTTTCGATCACGGCGTTAAGTTGCAGTTGGTCGAACAGGTCCAGTTCGGTATCGACGCCCAGGCGTGACAGCCAATCGTTTTGCGGCGACTCCAGGCCCCAGGCATAACGCAGTCGGTCGATTTCTTCCTGGGTCTGGCTTTCGTCGATGCGCCCGCTGTCCGCCAGAGTGGCCATGCGCGTGATGGAGGCAGACAGTTCGCGAAAGTTGCCCAGCCAGGCCGCTTCGCTGGAGCAGGCAAAGGCGAGGTAGCGCCGCCGGGCTTCGAGGTTGAAGCGCACCACTTGGCCCTGTTCGCGGGCGTGGCGTTCCAGTTCGAAGTCGATGTTCGGTTCGATGTCTTCACGGCGCCCGGCCAGGCCCGGCAGGTCGAATGTCCAAAGGTTGATCCGGGCGTACAAGTCTTCGCGGAACAGCCCTTCCGCGACGCGGCCGCGCAGGTCGCGGTGGGTGCCGGCGATGATCAGGAAGTCGCTGGTGACTTCCTGGTCGCCGCCGAGAGGGAAGAAGCGCTTTTCTTCGACCGCCTTGAGCAGCATCGCCTGTTCGTCGAGCCCCAGTTCGCCGATCTCATCCAGGAACAACATGCCGCCGTCTGCTGCGCGGAGCAGACCATCGCGGGCGTTCTGGGCGCCGGTGAAGGCGCCTTTGATATGGCCAAACAGCGCCGACATCGCGCCATCGCCGCGTAAGGTGGCGCAGTTCACTTCAACAAAACGTCCCTGGACCTGATGCCGGCTGCGCTTGAGTTCGTAGATGCGCCGCGCGAGGAATGACTTGCCGGCACCGGTGGGGCCGATCAGCAGCATCGGCGCCTTGGAGCGCACGGCCACGCGTTCGATCTGTTCGATGGAGCGGTTGAAGGCCGGGTTGCGTGTGGCGATTCCGGATTTGAGGAAGGCCAGGCTTTCCAGGCGCTTGTGGGCGAAGCGTGATGCGATGCGGTCGTAGCGCGACAGGTCGAGGTCGATCAGCGCATGAGTGCCGGTGGCGCGTTCCTCTTCGTTGCGGCGGCGAGCCGGGGACGTCTGGATCAAGCGGGCTGGCAGATAGCGCGCTTCCGTCAGCAGGAACCAGCAGATTTGCGCAACGTGGGTGCCGGTCGTGATATGGACCAGGTAATCCTCGTGGTCGGTATCGAAGCGGTAGCCGGTGGTGAAGTCGTGCAGTGCGCCGTACACCTCCTCGAAATCCCAAGGGTTCTTCAGGTGCATGGGGTGCAGCCGCACCTCGGTTTCCGGCGATACCTGCTGGATGTCGTCGCGTACCCGCTGAGCGAGGCTGATGTCTCGTGCGTCGACACCGTGAATCAGCTCCAGGCGATCAATCAATACTTCCTGCTGCTGGCAAAGGCCGACGCTGGGCCGCCAATGGTTCCAGCGATTGCCACCTTTGCCGACCCGGTCCAAGGTTGAACCGATAAAACCAATGGCGACCGTGCGCTTTTGAATCATGGCGATACCAAAATATAGATGACGATATGTAAGGATAAGTAATTTCTGAAGGAATTGTCATTGCAGTCGAGCTGATTAGTTATCTAAATTAAAAATATTCATATAAAACAAATAGATAAGAATATTTATCGGCGAAAACAAAAACCTGGCATGGCAGCTGCAATAACTCTCGCAACGGAACACACAACAGAGCGAGACGCCACGATGGCCAACTCCCAGATCTTCAACACCCAGCAGGCGAAATTGCCTGCATGCGACACCTTGAACGCTACACAGGTACCGGCTTATGCCTACAGCGCCAAGCACAAGCTGGCCCAGTTGGCAGTCACCGGTTGCCTGAACCAGACCTTCCACGCCTCGGCCGAAAGCCAGCTGGAGAGCGTGTTGCAGTTGGCCAGCGAGCTGGACAGCCGCTATATCGCCAAGGTTGCGTGCTACGCCCGCCGCCAAGGCCACATGAAAGACATGCCGGCATTGCTGTTGGCCGCATTGGTGGCCCAACGTTCGGTGATGGTGCCGCAGGTGTTCGAACAGGTGGTGGACAGCGGCAAGATGTTGCGCAACTTCGTGCAAATCCTGCGCAGCGGTGTGACGGGGCGCAAGTCCCTGGGCTCGCAGCCCAAGCGCCTGGTGCAGAACTGGTTGAACACTGCGACGGAGCGTCAGCTTTTGCAGGCGTCAGTCGGTAATCAGCCATCGTTGGCGGATGTGGTGAAAATGGTTCACCCCAAGCCCACTGAACCATGGCGTGAAGCGTTCTTCGCCTGGTTGATCGGGCGGCCGGTGGATGTGCAAGCCTTGCCGGAGCTGACTCGGGCCTTGCTCGCCTTTCGTAGTGGTTCGACCACTGAGGTGCCGGCGGTACCGTTCCAGTTGCTTGGAAACGAGAAGCTCAGCAAAGAACAATGGGCTGCCCAGGCCGATAACATGGGTTGGCAGGCCCTGCGCATGAACCTTAATACCTTTGCACGCCAAGGCGCGTTCGAGGTGCCAGGGTTCGCATGGCAAGTAGCGGCGCGGTTGGCTGATGCAGAGGCGATCGCCAAGGCGCGGGTTTACCCGTACCAGTTGCTGGCGGCGTATCGCATGGCGGGGGATGACGTACCGGCCTGCGTGCGTGAAGCCCTGCAGGACGCTCTTGAGTTGTCCCTGGCCAACGTGCCGGTGTTGCAGGGCTCGGTGGTGGTTTGCCCTGATGTGTCGGGCTCGATGCACAACCCGGTCACCGGGTATCGCGAGGGTGCCACGAGCGCTGTACGTTGCATCGATGTGGCGGCCTTGATCGGCGCGGCGATCTTGCGCAAGCAGCCAGACGCACGCTTGATGCCGTTTGAAAACCATGTGGTGGATATCCGGCTCAACCCGCGTGACAGTGTGATGGGCAATGCGCAGAAGCTGGCCGCTATCGGCGGAGGCGGGACTAACTGCTCGGCGCCGCTGGCGAAAATTGCCGGGGCCAAAATGAAAGTGGATACGGTGATCCTGGTGTCTGACAACGAGTCGTGGATTGACGCCAGGCGTCAGCGCGGTACCGAAACCATGCGTCAGTGGGAGTTGATCAAGCATGTCAACCCGCAAGCGCGGCTGGTGTGTATCGATATGCAGCCGGGCGCAACCACGCAGGCGGCAGACCGCCAGGATATTTTGAATGTGGGAGGCTTCAGTGATGCGGTATTTGATGTGGTCGCGCAGTTCGCCGAAGGGCGCTACGGTGCGCAACATTGGGTGCAGGCGATTGAAGCAATAGAAGTTTGATTTCACCGGCGCTGAATGCCGACGGGACTACATCCAAGACGTCTCGTCAGACCCTTGTCAGCGCCAGTGACGGCACGAATGCCTGCGGCTGTACATCTATGGTAAGCCGGTATGTTCCGGCGCTCAGTCACACTTTTTGTCGTGCCACCTTTTTACGATTGCCTCGGCGAATGCCGGTGAAACTACAGTACGGAATGGTCGCGGGTTCGAGTCCCGCCAGTCGCAAGACTGTAGCTCAGCGGGAGAGCGTGCCGCATGTTTCACCCCTCTTTTGTCGCCGTCTGTTTACTTGAAACGCCGCGCCTGCGGCACATACAAAAAGAATCGAGATCATGCAAGAGAAGACCTACCAACTGCTGGAAGTTGCCAACGGCAAGCCCATCAAGCTCTGGACCCAAGGGGTACCGGTTGAGCCAGAGGCTCGCCAGCAACTGATGAACACGGCGAAGATGCCGTTCATTTTCAAACACCTCGCGGTGATGCCGGATGTGCATCTGGGCAAGGGCTCGACCATTGGCAGCGTGATTCCCACCGTGGGCGCGATTATCCCGGCCGCCGTGGGCGTGGATATCGGCTGCGGCATGATTGCCGCGCGCACCTCGCTGACTGCCGCCGACCTGCCGGATAACCTCCACGGCCTGCGCTGCGCGATCGAGGCGGCGGTGCCCCATGGTCGCACCAGCGGACGTAACGGGCGTGACAAGGGTGCCTGGGATACTGTTCCGCAGCAGGCCGACCAGGTGTGGGCGGCGTTGCAGCCACGCTTCAAAACGATCACCGACAAGTACCCGAAACTGAAGAACACCAACAACCGCCAACACTTGGGGACGCTGGGTTCGGGTAACCACTTTGTCGAAGTCTGCCTGGATGAAGCCAACCGGGTCTGGTTCATGTTGCACAGCGGTTCCCGTGGCGTCGGCAATGCCATCGGTAACCTGTTTATTCAATTGGCTCAACAGGACATGCGTCAGCACATCGCCAACCTGCCGGATCGCGACCTGGCTTACTTCGAGGAAGGTAGCCAGCACTTCGATGACTATGTGGAAGCGGTCGGCTGGGCTCAGGATTTTGCCCGACAGAACCGCGAGATGATGATGCGGGCGGTGGTTGAGGCGACGCGAAAGGTGATTCACAAACCGTTTGAAGTGGCGCTGGAAGCGGTGAACTGCCATCACAACTATGTGCAAAAAGAGCGGCATTTCGGTGAGGAAATTCTGGTCACTCGCAAAGGTGCGGTGTCGGCAAAGAAGGGTGAGCTGGGAATTATTCCCGGTTCGATGGGCGCGAAAAGTTTCATCGTGCGCGGGCTGGGTAACGAAGAGTCGTTCTGCTCCTGCAGCCATGGCGCCGGCCGGATCATGAGCCGCACCAAGGCCAAAAACACCTTCACGGTAGCCGACCAGGTGCGCGCAACGGCCCACGTGGAATGCCGTAAGGATGCCGCGGTAATCGACGAGATTCCGATGGCCTACAAGGATATCGACCAAGTCATGCACGCCCAGCGCGAGCTGGTGGAAGTGCTGCACACCTTGCGTCAGGTGGTGTGCGTGAAGGGATAAAGTCTGGAATTTGATGGTTGTATAGGAGCATTCAAAATGAATAGGGAACAAGACGACCTTCACCCCCTCAGTCTCGCCATGCGCGAACGGGTCTTGCTCGAACTGGAGCGCATAGAGCGCGAGCGAAACGTCACGGTGCTGTATGCCTGTGAATCCGGCAGTCGCGCCTGGGGCTTTGCTTCCACCGACAGTGATTACGACGTGCGTTTCGTCTATGTGGAAAAGCCAGACTGGTTTGTCCAGGTGGATGCGCCACGGGACGTGATCGAACGTCCGCTGGACGACGAGCTGGATATCAGCGGCTGGGAGTTGCGCAAGACCCTCGGCCTGCTGCGTAAATCCAACCCGACGCTGCTGGAGTGGCTCGATTCGCCGCTGGTGTATCGCAGCGAAACGCCTGCGACCGCGCGCCTGCAGGCCCTGGCGGAAGCGTTCTACAGCCCGCCTGCGGCCCGCAGTCACTATTTGTCGATGGCCAGGAAGAACTTTCGTGGGTACCTGCAAGGCGACACGGTGCGCTTCAAAAAGTACTTCTATGTGCTGCGGCCGTTGCTGGCGGTGCGCTGGATCGACCTTGGGCTCGGACGGCCACCGATGACCTTTGCCGACCTGTTGTCGACGGTCACGGATCCGCTCTTGCTGGATGAAGTGGCGACGCTGCTGGCCCTGAAACGTAATGCCGGGGAAGCCGCCTACGGGCCCAGGCGCCCGGCGTTGCACCGGTTTATCTCGGCAGAGCTGGAGCGCGAGGCGCCCAAGTTGCCACGTACCCAGGAACACACTCATTTGCTGGACCACTACCTGAGGGAAACGGTAAAGCACTACGCATAAGGAATGGATATGAACCAGGATCTGATCGAGCTGGACGGCGCCATCGGCGGCGGCCAGGTGTTGCGCAGTGGCCTGAGCCTGTCGATGGTGACGGGGCGCACGCTGCGGATTAAAAATATTCGTGCCAGGCGCAGTCGGCCAGGGTTGCTGCGTCAGCACCTGACGGCGGTTCTGGCCGCTGCCCAGGTATGTGGCGCCCGGGTCGAAGGCGCCGAGCTGGGTTCCCAGGCGTTGCTGTTCGAGCCTGGCCTTATCCAGGGCGGGGACTATAAATTTTCTATCGGCACAGCCGGCAGTTGCACCCTGGTATTGCAGACAGTGTTGCCGGCGTTGCTGCTGGCCCCGCAAGCCAGTCGCGTCAGTATTTGCGGAGGCACCCACAATCCGATGGCGCCTCCGCTGGATTTTCTTGAGCGCGCCTGGTTGCCGCAATTGCGGCGGATGGGCGCCAGAGTCGAGTTGACGCTGGTGCGTCACGGCTTTGTCCCAGCGGGTGGTGGCGAGCATGTGGCGTTTATACATCCGAGCACATTGATGCCGTTGCACCTCACCGAGCGGGGTGAATTGCAGGGCTCGCGAGCAACCACGCTGAGTGCCGGGTTGCCTGTTCATGTCGCCGAGCGCGAGCTGGAACGTGTGCGTCAGCGGCTGGCGATCAAGCAGGAGCAGTTGCACGCGGTGAACCTTGACGCGGAGCACGGGCCAGGCAATGTCCTGTTGGTGGAATATGCACATGCGCACGTCACCGAAGTGTTCAGCGCATTTGGCCAGGCCAGGTTGCGCGCAGAGGCGGTGGCCGATCAGGCCATCGAGCAGGCGCTCGAGTGGCTTGCCAGCGAAGCGGTGGTCGCCGAGCATCTGGCCGACCAGCTATTGCTGCCGATGGCACTTGCCGGCGGCGGCAGTTTCACCACGCTGCGGATGACCGAGCACCTGCAGAGCAACATGGCGGTGATCCAGCGGTTTTTGCCGGTGGTGATTGAGAGCCACGAGCAAGGCCATCAATTGCTGAAGATTGAATGCCGGGCGCTGTAGTCTGGCCGACCGCGTACTGTAGGAGCGAGCTTGCTCGCGAAAAACGCCCAGGCACCGTGTTTATTCAGGCTGGACGCGTCATCGTTAACGACCATCGCGAGCAAGCTCGCTCCTACAGGAACCCGGTGCTCACCGCCACAATCAGGAACACCCCCAGCACCGCACGGTAGATCACGAACGGCCAGGTGGAAAACCGCTCCAGGAACTTCATCAGGCCCCAGATCGCGAAGAACGCCGAGACACTGGCAACCACCAGGCCAAAGATCAAATGCGGCCAGGCATGGGCGGGCAGGTCGGCGTGGAACAGCACCCACAGCTCCTTAAGCCCCGCCAGCGCGATCGCCGGCAAGCCCAGCAGGAACGAAAACCGCGCCGCTTCTTCACGCTTGAAGTTGAGGAACAGTGCGGCGGTCAGGGTCGAGCCCGAGCGGGAAACCCCGGGAATCAGCGCGCCGATCTGCGCAATGCCGACAATCAGCGCATCCCGCAGGCGCATTTCGCCCACCGTGCGCTTATGCCTTGCGCTGAGTTCGGCCGCGGCCAGCAGCACGGCCATCACCAGGCAGGAAATTCCGATCACCATCAGCCCGCGCAACGGCGAGTTGCAGGAGTTGAGCGTCGACGACAAGGCAATTCCGGCGATACCAATCGGAATCGTCGCCAGCACAATCGCCACCGCCAGCTTGAACCACTGGTTGTTGTAGTCGCCCTGGCGCACCGCGCTGATGCTGCCCACGGTGACCTGGCGCACATCCTTCCAGAAGTAACTGACCACTGCCGCCAAGGCAGCCAACTGCATGGCCGCGGAAAACGCCGAGCCGGGATCCGGCCAGCCGAGCAGGGCGGGCACGATGCGCATGTGGGCGGTGGAAGACACGGGCAGCAATTCGGTGATGCCCTGAATGATGCCCAGAATGCCGATTTGCAGGTAATCCAGGGACGCAAAGCCGACATCGAGGCCGCTGGTGCAGACGTTTGTCAAAGTACTTATCCTGAAAACGAAGGGAGGGAAGTGGCGCGGAGTTTAGTCTAACTTTGTAATGATTTTGTCGTTGACAAGAGAAAAGTGCGATCGGTTCAGCAACTAGAAAGCTTCGCCGATGTATTGGCATTGCCGGTGGCTTTTGTTGACAATGGCGCCCTGTTTTTTTGCCGAGATGCCCATGCCTGCAATCCCCGATACCACCGTCGAATTGATCGAAACCGGCCCGGAACATGCCGCGCTGATCGCCAATCTTTACCAGTTCTACGCCTACGAGTCCTCGGACTGGGAACAGGAAGACGTCGAGGTGGACGGGCGTTTCTACATCCATGAGGAGCACCTGGCCCGCTACTGGGAGGACCCGCAGTGGAGCGCCAACCTGCTATTGGTCGATGGCTTCATCGCAGGTTTTCTGCTGATCGAAGGCAGCGAACTCCCGGGGATCGACGCGCTGGAACTGGCAGACCTGTTCATCTTGAAACGCTATCGCCGCAAAGGAATTGGCCGCGCCATCGCCACTCAGGTCTTGAGCAGTGGCGAGGCGAACTGGCTGGTGCGTTTCTATGATCAGGATGAAGTGAGCCAGGCGTTCTGGCGCACGGTATTGGATAACCTGCCCCGTCCGGTGCAGGCCATTGAGTTGGATGATGAACCGAACCTGCTGAGCTTCCTCGTGACCCGGGCGGCGTTGCACTGAGGCATCAGCTGAACGCTGCGCCAGCCCCTGCACTGAACAGCGCCGCCTGCATCGCCTGAGGCGGTTGCCCGAATGCGCGCAGGAACGCCTGGCGCATGCGCTCGCGATCGCCGAACCCGGTCTCGCGGGCGACCACTTCCACCGGATGGCGGCTGGTCTCCATCATCGCTCGCGCGGCTTCTACTCGCAGGGACTCGATGGCCTTGGCCGGGGTTTGCCCGGTCTCCTCGCGAAAGACCCGGCTGAACTGGCGCGGGCTGAGCCGCGCCACGGCCGCCAGCGCTTCGACCGAAAGGTCGTGAGTCAGATTCTCCCGGGCATAGGCCAGGGCCAACTGCACACGGTCGGATTTGGGGTCCAGTTCCAGCAGCGCCGACAGTTGCGACTGTTCGCTGCCACGCCGCTGGGCAATCACCAGCTTGCGCGCGATGCGGCGGGCGAGGTCGCTGCCCAGATCGTTCTCCACCATCGCCAGCGCCAGGTCCACCCCGGCGCTCATGCCGGCGCCGGTCCAGATCTGGCCGTCGACGACGAACAGTTTGTCTTCCTCCAGGCGAATCTGCGGGTAGCGCTTGGCAAACGCCGGCGCATGCAGCCAGTGGGTGGTGGCGCGCTTGCCCTCGAGCAACCCGGCTTCGGCCAGCACGAAGATGCCCATGCACAGCGAAGCAATCCGTCGGGATTGCTTGGAGGCCGCCTGGACCAGCTTCAGCAGGTTGGCATCAGGCAGTTGGAACTCCAGGTAGCCGCTGACGATCAATGTGTCATAACCCTCGGGCCGGATCGGTGTGCTGTTCACCGAGAACCCCTGGGACGTCATGATCGGGCCGCCACTCTCCGACACCAGGTGAAACTCATAGGCCTGCTCGCCCCGCAGCAGATTCGCGCACTCGAACACCGAGCCCAGGCTAAGGCTGAGGGATTGAAAGTTCGGGTAAACCATCAGCGCAATGCTGTGCATCTCATCTCTCCAAGGGGCGCGGAGCGGTGATTGTCGGCGTGTAACCGGTAAACGGCAACCGGCTTGGCACAATGTCCGGAATCCTTGCGGACATGACATTGTGCGGTTTTGGCCAGGCTCCTAAGCTTCATTCCATTCCAACCCATATCACCCCGAGGCACTGGCACATGAAAGTATTGATGGTTTTGACTTCTCACGACCAGCTTGGCGACACCGGCCGCAAGACCGGCTTCTGGCTCGAAGAATTTGCTGCTCCCTACTACGCGTTCAAGGACGCCGGGGCCGATGTGACCCTGGCCTCGCCAGCCGGTGGGCAACCGCCGCTGGATCCGGTCAGCGACCTGCCGGATTCGCAAACCGACCAGACCCGCCGCTTCGCCACCGACCCGGCGGCCCAGCAGGCCTTGGCCACCACGCTGAAGCTGGACTCGGTCAACGCCGGCGACTTCGACACCGTTTTCTACCCAGGCGGCCACGGCCCGCTGTGGGACCTGGCAGAGTCGAAAACCTCCATTGCCCTGATCGAAGCCTTCGAGCGTGCCGGCAAGCCGATTGGCTTTGTGTGCCACGCGCCGGGTGCCTTGCGTCACGTCAAGGCCGTCAACGGCGAACCGCTGGTCAAGGGTCGACGCGTCACCGGCTTCTCCAATTCGGAAGAAGCCGCGGTTGGCCTGACCGACGTGGTGCCGTTCCTGATCGAAGATGATTTCAAGGCACTGGGCGGCAAGTACGAGAAGGGTGCCGACTGGCAGTCCTTTGTGATTGAAGATGGCCTGCTGGTCACCGGGCAGAATCCTGCCAGTTCCAGCGACGTGGCCAAAGCGCTGTTGAAGCTGACCGCGTAACCCGCTAAATCCCCCAAAAGTAAGTGGTTGGCGGCTCCCCTGAGCGGGAGCCGGCCACTTCTGCACGCCCGAAATTCGCTTCTGGAACCCCCATCATGAGTAACAGCGCTTTAGGTACCCCGATCAAACTGGGGCACCACACCCTGAAAAACCGCATCGTCCTGCCGCCACTGACCCGCCAGCGAAGTGCCCAGCCCGGTGATATCGCCACGGACTTGATGGCGCTCTATTACCGCCAGCGCGCCACCGCCGGCTTCATGGTCAGCGAAGGCACGCAGATCGAGCCTCGCGGCCAGGGTTATGCCTGGACTCCGGGCATCTACACGCAGGAGCAGATCGACGGCTGGCGTACCGTGACCGATGCCGTGCATGCCGAAGGCGGCGTGATCTTCGCCCAGCTTTGGCATGTGGGCCGCGTGTCCCATCACGATCTGCAACCCGACGGCGCAGCACCCGTCGCGCCGTCGGCGATCCAGCCGCAGCAAGCCAAGGCATTCGTTGCAACCGGGCCCGGCACCGGTGAGTTGGTGCAGCCGCCAGAGCCCCGCGCCTTGGCTACTGCCGAGGTCAAGGAACTGGTGGGGCTGTATGCCCAGGCTGCAAAAAACGCACTGGCCGCCGGCTTTGATGGCGTGGAGATTCATTCGGCCAACGGCTACCTGGTCAACCAGTTCATCTCGGCGCATTCCAACCAGCGCGAAGATGAATACGGTGGCTCGCTGCACAATCGCCTGCGTTTTTTGCGGGAAGTTGTCGAGGCGGTGGCCGAAGTGGTCGGCCCGGAACGCCTGGGTGTGCGCTTTGCGCCGTTGTTCAGCGGCACTGATCAGGATCGGGTTTACATTGGCCTGGTCGAGGAGGATCCACATCACACCTACATTGAGGCGATCAAGATACTTGAGGCCACCGGCATCGCCTACGTGTCCATCGCCGAGGCTGACTGGGACAACGCACCGGAATTGCCCGAGTCGTTCCGCCGGGCTGTGCGCGACACCTTCACCGGTCGCATCATCTACGCCGGCCGCTACACCGCAGAGCGCGGCGTGCGACTGGTGGAGGCGGGGCTGGCGGACCTGATTGCATTTGGCCGGCCATACATTGCCAACCCCGACTTGCCCCAGCGCCTGCTCAACGGTTGGCCGCTGAACCCGTTGAACGCTGCCGGCCTGTATGGCGGCACGGAAGTGGGCTTTACCGATTACCCGGTGTACGCCGGGTAAATGGTGCTACTCGGTCGGGTACTTGTGAAACGCCGAATGCTGTTCCGCACGTGCCGCATGGCGCTGCAAGTGCGGGAACGCATCGGCCTTCACGACGTTGGCTATCTTGAGCTGGGTGAAGGACCAGGCGACCGCCACCGTCAGGCTCGCCTGGGTCAGCGGCGCGTTGCTGTCGCGCGCCGCCACCAACGCCTCCAATAACGAATAAGCCTCCAGCAGTTGCCCGGTCACGCGGTCGATCCACGGTTGGTGCAGTTTTTCGGCGGGCCGCAGGTGGTGTTCGTAGACGATCTGCACGGTTTTTTCGCACGCGGCCAGCGCCAGGCCGATCACTTGCAGATCCCGGGCAAGTGTCACTGTTTGCTGGGGCAACAGCTTTTTGTCAGCCGGCGCCAGGGCTTCCAGGTATTCGAGGATCAGGCCGGAATCCATCAGCACCGTCCCGTCGTCGAGCACCAGCGTCGGTGCCTTGACCACCGGGTTGATCCTGGAAAACTCATCGAAGGTGCTGAACACCGACAGTGCCTGGTGTTCAAACGCGACACCGTACAGCTCCAGGGAAATTGCCACGCGGCGCACGTAGGGCGAGTCCAGCATTCCGACCAGTTTCATGAAGCCTCCATTTACCGCAGTGTTAAATTCAGATTACTTTATCGGTGGATTCAACCCTGAAATATCGATCTTTTTTATCACGAAAGGTTAGCCGCGCTTACATGAACGCTTTCCCCCCCTTGACCGCACTGCGCAGTTTCGAAGCCACCTCCAGGCTTGGGAGCGTGACCCTGGCCGCCAAGGAATTGCACGTCACCCACTCGGCGATCAGCCAGCAGATCAAGGCGCTGGAGGAGATGGTCGGCCTTACCCTGTTTGTGCGTGAAGGTCGCGGTCTGCGTGTCAGCGAGGATGGCCGTTTGTACGCGCTGCAAATCCGCCAGGCGCTGGCGGACATTGAGCACGCTACCCGGGCGATCCAGGCCCAGCCGAAAATGGGCGAACTGGTGGTGGCCGTCATCCCCTCGTTTGCCCGCGCGTGGTTGATCCCCAGGCTGCCGGCGTTTCAGCAGCGTTACCCGGACATCAACATCCGCCTGCAAGCCAGCCTGACGGTTTCCAACCTGCATCAGGAGTCGGTGGATATCGGCATTCGCATGGGCAAGGGCGACTGGGAGGGCGTGGAGCAGACGTTACTGTTCCATGACGAACAGGTGGTGGTCGCGGCGCCACACTTTAACGGTGGGCATCTGCCGTGCACGCCTGTGCAGATCATCGAGAGCCGGATAATTCACAGCACCGAATCCTGGCTGCCCTGGTGCCAGGCGGCCGGTGTGGACATGGCGGTTGAGCGTCAGGGCCTGTGCAGCAACGATTCGAACCTGGTGCTGGAGGCGGTGCGGCTGGGGCAGGGCATCGCGCTGGATCGGCGCAGCCTGGTGCAGGACGCCATTGGGCGAGGTGAGTTGGTGCAGTTGAGTGAGATCACCGCACCGTACCCTTATCCGTATTGGCTGGTGTGGCCGACACGGGAGCGTGCGGCGAACAAGCGGCGGGAGTTTTCCGAGTGGTTGTTCGCCGAGGCGCAAGCGTATCAGGCCCTGTTGAAACCCCAGGCCTGACCCGCAGCGTTTTTTCAGTCCACCCGCAACACAATCTTGCCTATGTGATCACCACCTTCCATCCGCGCATGGGCCTTCGCGGCGTCGGTGTAGGCATACACCTCATCGATCATCGGCAGGCAGCGCCCGGCCGACAGCACCGGCCACACGTATTCGCGCAGTTGTGCGGCAATCGCAGCTTTTTCTTCCCGGGTGCGTGAGCGCAACAACGAGCCGGTAACGATCGCGCGTTTGCCGAGAATTGCCAGCAGGTCGATGTCCTTGGCGCGTGCGCCGCCCAGGAAGCCCAGCATCACCAGTCGACCTTCCATGGCCAGGGCGCTGATGTTGTCGTTCAGGTAGGAGCCACCCATGATGTCGAGGATTACATTCACGCCCTTGCCAGCGGTTTTGTCGGCGATGACCTCTGCGAAATTCTGTTCCCGGTAGTTGATCGGCTCGGCCCCCAGCTCGCGGATGGCGGCGCATTTTTCTGCGCTGCCGGCGGTGGCGAACGCTTCGATACCGAACTCGCGGCAGAGTATCAGCGCGGTGGTGCCGATGCCGCTTGTGCCGCCGTGGATCAGCACGCGCTGGCCTTTTTGCGCGCCGCCGATGCCGAACAGGTTGGCCCACACGGTGAAGAAGGTTTCCGGGATCGCTGCCGCCTGAATCCAGTCCAGGCCATCGGGAACCGGCAAGGTCTGGCTGGCGGGCACTGCGCAGTACTGCGCATACCCGCCGCCATTGGTCAGGGCGCAGACTTTGTCGCCCAACGCGAACTCGCTGACGCCTTCGCCCAGCGCGACCACCACACCGGCCACTTCCAGCCCGGGAATCGGGCTCATGCCGGGTTTCATCGGGTACGTGCCGGCGCGCTGCAGGGCGTCCGGGCGATTGACGCCGGCGGCGTGTACGCGGATCAGCACTTCGCCGGGGCCGGCAACAGGTACCGGCTCCTGGCGTGGTTGCAGGACTTCGGGGCCGCCGGGGCTGGTGATTTCGATCAGGGTCATTTCGTGGGGCAGAGTCATTTGAGCGCACCTGTAGCAATGAACGTATGGGTTGGGACCGCGCCCGGTACCGGGCGGTTCAGCCTGCTGGCGATCCTGGGTATTTTCTCTGGTGCCCAGCATAGCCGTGATGAGTGATGCAATAATGCTGCGATTACACGTCACGATGATGCAAAACTGCATCGCAGGGAGAATCCATGAACTGGGACGATGCCCGGGTATTTCTCGCGGTGTGCCGCGAGTCCACATCACGCGGTGCCGCGCGGGTGCTGGGGGTGGATCAGGCCACCGTGGGGCGGCGGGTCAATGCCCTGGAAAAGTCCTTGAACGCGACGTTGTTTTTGCGCACCTCCGAAGGCTATGCGCTGACAGCCGTGGGTGAGGCCGCCTTGCAATCAGTGGAGAAAATGGAGCGTTCGGCCATTGACCTGGAACGTCAGGTCCAGGGCCTGGACGACCGCCTGACCGGCACCGTGCGGGTCACCACCACCGACTCCCTGGCCATCGACTTCTTGATCCCGGCCATCGCCCGGCTGCACGACGCGCACCCTGACGTGCGCGTGCAGATGGACGCTTCGACCCAGATCCTGAGCCTGGCCAAGCGTGAAGCCGACATCGCCGTGCGCAACACCCGCCCGGACAATCCCGACCTGATCGCCCGGCGCATCGCCCGCTGGCCGGTGGGGCTATTTGCCTCGCAGGCGTATATCGACCGTCACGGCGTACCGGAGCCGGGTAGCGTGTTCGAAGGGCACGACCTGGTGGTGTACGAGCCGCACCTGCAAAGCCAGAAAGACATGACCCTGGTCTCCGAGCCCCTGGGCCGTGGGCGCATCGTTGCGGCCATGAGTTCCAGCCTGCTGGTGCGCCGGTCCATCGCTGCGGGCCTGGGCATCGGTGAAATTCCGCTGATTACCGGCGAACGGGAAGGTCTGGTGCGGCTGTGGCCGGAGCGTACGCGGCCGTTGCCCTACGATGTGTGGCTGGTGACCCACGCCGACTTGCGGCACACCGCGCGGGTGCGGGTGGTGATCGATGAGATCGTCGCCGGGTTTGCCGACACGGGTGAGTAAGGTCCCAGGTCAGCACATCGCTGCAATTTCCGAGGCGTCCGTGGCCGCACAATCGGCCCCGGTTCCGGCGTAAAAACGTCGGTGAACGTCACGGGAACAGGTCGCTTATGAACGCATTACTACGGGATGACGGGGCACGGGATTTAGGGCTGCTGTTTTTGCGGGTCAGCGGGGGATTGTTCCTGCTGTGGGTCCATGGCCTGCCCAAGCTGCTGGACTATGGCGAACAGTTGAAGGTGATCGAGGATCCTTTTCACCTGGGGGCGAGCGTGACACTGCTGCTGGCGATTTTCGCCGAAGTACTGTGCCCACTGTTGATCATTGCCGGGGTGCTGGTGCGCCTGGCCTGCTTGCCGATCCTGAGTGTGCTGTGGATTGCCATGCTGGTGGTGCATCCGCAATGGACACTGCTCGAAGGGCAGTTTGGCTGGCTGCTGTTGATCATTTTCACCAGCATCCTGATTGCCGGGCCCGGGCGAATAGCGTTCAACCAGCGGTGGGTCGGCGCGCTGCGTTACGCCTGAATAAAAAAGGCCGGGTGCAAACCCGGCCAAAAGGAGTGGAGCAGGGTGATGCAATTGCTTCAGCGCTTCAGGAACGCCAGCAGGTCGGCGTTCAAGGCTTCGGCATGGGTGACCGCGAAGCCGTGTGGCGCATCCTTGTACACCTTCAATTCGGCGCCCTTGATCATCTCGGCGGCCACCTTGCCGGTGGTTTCGAACGGTACGATCTGATCGCCATCACCGTGGATCACCAGCGTTGGCACGTCGATCGTGGCCATGTCTGGACGGAAGTCGGTTTCCGAGAACGCAGTGACGCAATCCACGGTGGACTTGAGCGAGGCGAGCAGGGCGATCTGCAAGGTCTGGGTCAGTACGCCCTCGGAGACTTTCTGGCCCTTGTTGATGCCGAAGAACGGTGTGTTGAAGTCGGAAATGAACTGCGCGCGGTCCTTCAGCAAGCCGGCCTTGATGCCGTCGAACACATCCTTGGGAACACCTTGCGGGTAGTCGGGTTTCTGGCCGAACAGTGGCGTCACCGCCCCCAGCAACACCAGGCCGGCGACGCGCGCGCTGCCATGGCGCGCGATATAGCGGGCGACGTCGCCACCGCCCATGGAGAAGCCCACCAACGTCACGTCCTGCAGGTCCAGGTGGTTGATCAGTTCGGCGATATCGTCGGCGAAGGTGTCGTAGTCGTTACCGGTCCAGGGTTGATCCGAACGGCCAAAGCCACGACGGTCAAACGCGATGGTGCGGTAGCCACGGCTGCTCAGGTACTCCATCTGGTATTCCCACATGTCCGCGTCCAGCGGCCAGCCATGGCTGAACAGCACGGGTTTACCGCTGCCCCAGTCCTTGAAGTAGATTTCGGTGCCGTCTCTGGTGAGTAAAGTGCTCATGGAAACTCCTTGGGTGAGTACGAAGGCAAAGGCTGACTATTGTCGAACAGGCGCTGGCAGCGCTTGTACGGGTGTGCTTGGTTGGGTTTACCAACTGAACTTGAGCTCGACCCCCAGGTAATTGCTGTCATGCCCGCCGGCATCCCGCAGCGTCTGGCCGACCGCGTAGTGCACGGCTTCGACGGCGCCGGTGAGGTTGGGGGTAAACCCGTAGTCGGTGCGAACTTGAGCATAGGCGCCGGTCCAGCGTTCACCCTGGCCTGCGGTTCCGGCCACCGGCAGGTTGGGCTGAGTGTAGACCGCGTCTGCGGTGGTTTGCCGCCAGAGCAGGCCCACGGCGGTCTGAACGCTGAGCTTGGCGATGGGCTTGACGGTGATCGACGGCTTGACGTGAATCAGGTTGCTGTAGCCCGTATAACCCGCCAGGGAAAAGTAGTAGCCATTGGGGAACAGCGGGTTGAACGTCCCCACTGTGCCGTCACCGGCGTGGCGGTCGCCCGAGGCGATATCCATCTGCAGCCCCAGGCGCGGTGTCCAGGCCAGGCTGTCGAAGGTGTAGCCCACGCGGCTGCCGCCACCCCAGGCACGGATATCCTTGTGCCCCACCGAGCCACCTTGCAGCATGGCTTCAATGTCCCAGTCAAAGCCCAGGGCCGCGCCGCCCAATCGCGCGTCGAACAGTTGGCGTTTTTCATCGCCGTCGCCGTCCAGGTAGTGGGCATCGCTGCGTTCATACACCCCGTAATAGGCCGACAGCTCATTTTTGCCACCCACCAACCGCTCGACCCGCAGCATGTGAAACTGCGCGTCAGCGTTGGATTTATCGTCGAAGTGCCGCTCGTCCTGGTACTGCACCGGGTGGCTGGCGATCCCGATAAAACGCCAGTTCGAGGTTTCCCAGTCTGCCCATAGCGCATCAAAGGACTGGCGCACATTCGGCCCATCCCGTGACGAGATGAAGCGCTGCAAGTCGAAGGCAAAGTCCTGCCTGCCGATGCGGCCCTTGAACGTGCCGGCACTGAAGGTGTTGATGTATTCGGCAAAGGCCAGGCGCAGGTCGACACGGTTTTGGTCGGCGCCGCCGATTGAGGTCTTGTCATAGGCCCGGGCGTCTTCCAGCTGGGTGAACACCCGCCAGTTTTCATTCAGATGCAGGTCGGCATGCACCTGAAATCGCTGGATCAGGTAACGGTCACGGGCCACGTTCTTCACGCCGAAACCGCCCGCGTCATTCATCTCGAAGCGCTCGCGCAAGGTCGCGCCCAGGGACAGGTAAGTGAGCGGGTTGGCACTGGACAGCGGGATGTACTTCAGGCTGTCCAGGGGTTGGGTGCGCAGCGTTGGGTCCTTGAGCACGGACCAGTCTTCCTGCCAACGGTTGGCTTTGATCGCTGGCCGCGTCACTTGATCGTCAGCGTGGGCGCTGGCTGCCAGCAGCGGCCACAGCACCGCCAGGCCCCAGCCTGTGCTGCGGATCATTTTGCGCGGCTGAGCTGGTGAATTTCCGCCACGTAACCGCCCGGGAACTCCACCAGCGCGCTGCGCCGGCCCTTACTCTCAAACGCCGGAACCAGCACCTTGGCCCCGGAGCCAGTGGCTTTGCCCAACGTCTCGGTCAGGTCGGCCACCTGATAGCCAGTGGTTTCATGGCCGAAGGGGTAGGGCAGTTGGCCGTTGGTGACGAGTACCGTCATGCGTCCGAACGGCGACTCGATGTCGACGCGCCGATAGCTGCCGCTGGCCTGGCCGATCTCCACCGCCGGGGCATGCTTGTCATCGGCCAGGACCTTGCCGTGGGAAAACCCGACAAAGGACTTGATGAACGTGTCGGCGCGGTCGCTGGAGACATACACGCGGTTCTCCGGAACGGTCTGGAACGCCGCGTAATCCGGGGCCTTGGTGTGCCAGTAGAGCTGCATGTTCACACCGCCCGGCCACTGGATCACCGCATCACGGCCGATGGGGTCGGGAAAATCACTGACAATCACCGCCGCGCCATTTTCCCGGGCAGCCTTGAGTGCAACATCCATGTCCTTGACCAGGTAGCCGTTGCGCTCCTGGCCGAACGGGTGCGGGACAGGTGTGGTGAAGCCGAACAGCGACACCGTGCCCGCCGGTGTCTGCAGGAGTTGCGAGGTGGTGCTGCTGGGCACCGGCAGGACATTCACCACCACCTGGGGCGTGCTTTTGCCGCCGAATGTGGCGAGGAAACTCTGAGCAAAGCGGTCCACGTCAGCCGGGGCGACGTAGACGTGACTGGTGTCATATTGCGGCGCCACGGCTACGTTCGGGGTTGCGGCAAACGCGCTGCCCATCATCTGTGCGGCCAACAACGTCAAGGCCAGCGGTATCGTCATTACTTTCTTGCGCATGCCCACTCTCCAGCACTCTTTAGCGTGATCGAAAGCCGTCAGCTTAGGGACCGGGCCGCCCGGCGGATTGTATGGACGTGCTCGGTTGAACGGTTCAGCGTCTATGCTGGTCAACTGACTTCAACGTCTGATTACGCAGGTGAACGAAATGGCCAAGACTTACAGCTATGCCGCCAGGGATCCCAAGGATTCACTCAAGCCCTTCACATTCGAGCGTCGCGCCCCCGGGGCCGACGACGTGCAAATCGACATCCTCTACTGCGGCGTCTGCCACTCGGACCTGCATACCGTGCGCAACGAATGGCACAACACCTTGTACCCGTCGGTGCCGGGCCATGAAATCGTTGGCCGGGTGACGGCGGTGGGCGCCAATGTCAGCAAATTCAAGGTAGGCGACCTGGCCGGTGTCGGCTGCATGGTCGACAGCTGCCAGCAGTGCGAATCCTGCGCCGAAGGCGAAGAGCAGTACTGCGAAAACGGCTTCACCGGCACCTACAACGGCCCGGTGTTTGGCGGCGAAAACACGTTCGGCGGCTACTCGGACACTATCGTGGTGAAGGAGAAGTTCGTCCTGCGCATCTCCCATGACGAGAGCAACCTGGCGGCGGTCGCGCCGCTGCTGTGTGCAGGCATCACCACCTACTCACCGCTGCACCACTGGAACGTCGGGCCGGGCAAGCGCGTTGGCGTCGTCGGCCTGGGTGGCCTGGGGCATATGGCGGTGAAAATCGCCCACGCCATGGGCGCCTACGTGGTGCTGTTCACCACCTCGCCGAACAAGCGCGAAGACGGCCTGCGCCTGGGTGCCGACGAAGTGGTGGTGTCGAAGAACCCGGATGAAATGGCCAAGGTTGCCAACTCCCTGGACTTCATCCTCAACACCGTGGCTGCGTCTCACAACCTCGATGCCTTCCTCAACCTGCTCAAGCGCGACGGCACCATGACCCTGGTAGGCGCCCCGGACAGCCCACACCCGTCGCCGACCGTGTTCAACCTGATCTTCAAGCGCCGCAGCCTGGCCGGATCGTTGATCGGCGGCATCCAGGAAACCCAGGACATGCTGGATTTCTGCGCCAAGCACGGGATTGTCTCGGACGTCGAGATGATCGACATCCAGAGCATCAATGAAGCCTACGAGCGGATGCTCAAGGGGGATGTGAAGTATCGGTTTGTGATCGATATCGAGAGCTTGAAGAAAGAAAAGAACGCGGCCTGATTAATCACCGCAGAACCT
>NZ_JAXCIS010000030.1:0-12103 GCF_034044025.1 Pseudomonas sp. SED1 | reverse complement strand
GCGAGGCGCCGACAGGCGGGGCAGAGCGTTTTGGTTACTTTTGCGCTTTTCAAAAGTGACCCGCTGTAAGAGCGGAACCGCCAGCAGCCGTTACCCAAATAACGGATATACACTCAAAACAACAACCGCGAAAAATCACAACACTGCACCGCCAACTGCGCCACATTCTGGTTCAACCCAAACTGCCGATCCCCGCGATGCAACGCCACATACCCAACCTTGGGCAGCGCCGGTTCCGTCTCCAATGCGCGTAATTCTCCGCGCTCGATCAAATGCGACAAGCACGCCTTGGGCAAGTAACTCACCCCCACCCCCGACAACGCGAGCCCGACCTGCACCAGCAAGTTATGGCTGGTCAGCTTACGCGGCATCTGCACAGCATGCGCCGCCAGCCAGCGCTCATAAAGCAGGCCCGTCCCGGAGTGCGAACCCTGGGTCAGCACCGTATACCCCGCCAACACCTCAAGCCCTACCGGATCAGGCTCACTGACTAACCACGGGGCGCACATCCAGGCGTTTTCCACACTGCCCAACGGCGTACTCAGAAACCGCGAATCACTGTAGGCATCGGGCACGATCACCAGGTCCAGTTCATCACTCTCCAGCTTGCGAAACAGCTCGCTGCTCAACTCCACTGACGGCTCGATCTGCACTTTGGGATACGCCTCACGCAACGCTTCCACCAGCGCAGGCAACCAGGTGAAGGCCGTCAGTTCCGTCACCCCGAGACGAAACCTGCGCACCAGCACTTCACGGGTACTCACCCGCTCCAGCAAGTAGTCGCGACGCTCCAGCAGGTCCTTGGCGTAGTCGAGCAACTCGGCGCCTTTTTCGGTCAGCCGGGCATTGCGTTTGCTGCGGTCGAAAATCTCGACATCGAAGGTTTCTTCCAACTCCTGGATGCGCTTGGAAATCGCCGACTGCGACATGTTCAGCTTGTTCGCCGCTGCCTCGAAACTGCCCAGCTCGGCAATCCAGTACAACGCGTCGATTTGCTTGAACGTGATCATCGGCCACCTCCCATGAGAAAAAGCGATCCTATCAGATAATAAAATATCGCTAAAACTGCTTCTTCATCGCTCCTAAGATCTAGCCACAGACCCATAAGATCAATCGGAGTTACAGCCATGTCCTTGCCCGGTTCCCGCATCCTCCCCAACCCACCGCTGGCTTCTGCCGAAGTGCTTGAAGCCTTCACTCACGTGGTCACCCCGCACATCAGCGACAACCTCGGCCGGCACATCGGCGCCCGTGGGCTGAACCGCTACAACCGTACCGGCAAGCTGGTGGGCACCGCGCTCACGGTGAAAACCCGCCCTGGCGACAACCTGCTGATCTACAAGGCCATGAGCATGCTGGAGCCCGGCCACGTGCTGGTGGTGGACGCCCAGGGCGACACCAACAACGCGGTGATCGGCGAGTTGGTCAAGCTCTACGCCCAGCAACGCGGCTGCGTGGGGTTTGTGATTGACGGGGCGATTCGCGATGTTGCGAGCTTCGAGGACACGCCTTGCTACGCCCGCAGCGTGGTGCATTGCGGGCCTTACAAGACTGGCCCGGGGGAAGTGAATGTGCCGGTGTCCATCGGCGGCATGCTGATCAACCCGGGGGATGTGCTGGTGGGTGACGAAGACGGCCTGGTCGCCTTCTCCCAGGCCGACGCCGCCGAAGTACTGCGCAAGGCCGCACAACACGCGGCCCACGAAGAGGAAGTCAAAGCCGAAATCGCCAGCGGTGCGGTGCGCCAGAGCTGGATCGACAAGGTGCTGCAACAGGCCGGCCTAGCAGGTTGAAGGGGAACATCATGAGCACTGCATTTCTGTCCGATCGGGTGCTGGGCATTGCGCCCTCACCGAGCATCGCCGCCAACGCACTGGTCAGCGAACTGCGCGCCCAGGGTCGGGACATCGTCAACTTCACCGTGGGCGAGCCGGACTTCGATACACCCGCGCATATCCTCGAAGCAGCCAGCGCCGCGATGCACAGTGGCGACACCCACTACACCGCCACCAGCGGCACCCTCGCCCTGCGCCAGGCGATCTGCCTCAAGCTCAAGCGTGATAACCAGTTGGACTACGGGCTGGACGAAGTGATTGCCGGCTGCGGTGGCAAGCACATCATCTATCACGCCCTGGCGGCGACCCTGAATCGCGGCGACGAAGTCATCGTGCACACGCCGTATTGGGTGTCGTACCCGGACATCGCGCGGCTGAATGACGCAACGCCGGTGATCGTTCCCGGCGATGAGTCACTGGGGTTCAAGCTGTCGCCGCAAGCCCTGGAACAGGCGATCACCCCGCGCAGCAAATGGGTGATCCTCAACAGCCCGAACAACCCCAGTGGCGCGGTGTACAACGAGGCCGAGCTGTTGGCCCTGGCCGAGGTGCTGCGGCGTCATCCCCATGTGCTGATCATGGCTGACGAGATCTACGAGCACTTTGTCTACGACGCTGCCCGCCACGTTTCCCTGACCCGACTTGCACCGGATTTGAAGCCGCGCACGCTGATCGTCAACGGCGCCTCCAAGGGCTATGCCATGACCGGCTGGCGCCTGGGTTTCGGTGCAGGCCCGGCGTGGTTGATCGCGGCCATCGCCAAGTTGCTTTCGCAAACCACCACCTGCCCCAGCTCTCTCAGCCAGGCGGCTGCGGTTGCCGCCTTCGCCGGCGACCAGGCGCCCATCGCCGGAATGCGCGAGGTGTACCAGCAACGCCGCGAACGCATGTTGGGCTTGCTCGAAGATATATCCGGCGTGAGCTTCACCCCACCGGAGGGCGCGTTCTACGTGTTCGCCAACGTCGCCGGATTGATCGGCAAGACCACCCCGCACGGCGAGCGGATCGACAGCGACACACAACTGGCCGAGTACCTGCTGCGGGAACACGGCCTGGCCACCGTGAGTGGTGCGGCGTACGGCATGTCGCCGTATATCCGGCTGTCGTTCGCCAGCTCGCTTGAAGTGATTGAAGAAGGTTGCCGTCGCCTGAATGAAGCGTGCCATCGATTGCGCTGACGGATACCCGCCCCACCCGGCGGCCAGGGATGGCCGCTCATTGACTGCCTAGAACAACACTCATAATCATTGATATAAATGAGGCATTCCCATGCACAAGCCCCGCATCGCGCTGGTCTGGCAAATCCTGATCGGCCTGCTCGCCGGCATCGCCATCGGTGCCCTGCTGCACCGTTTTCCCGAGTCCCGGCCGTGGCTGGTGGACAACCTGCTGCAACCGGCGGGCGATATCTTTATCAAGCTGATGAAGATGATCGTGGTACCCATCGTGTTTGCCTGCATGGTGGTGGGCATTGCCGGGCACGGTGACGGTAAATCCCTGGGACGCATCGGGGCCAAGTCCCTGGGCTATTTCTTCTGCATCACCACGTTGGCGATCATCGTCGGGCTGGTGATGGGCAACCTGCTCCAGCCGGGTGCCGGCACCGAACTGGCCAGCCTGAAAGCCAGTGCGGTGACCTTGCCCACCAGCAGCGCCGGCGGCGGCCACAGCCTGGGGCAGATCATTGTCGGGATCATCCCGGACAACGTGATCAACGCCATGGCCCAGGGCAGCTTGCTGTCAGTGCTGTTCTTCGCGGTGATGTTTGGCCTCGGGGTTTCGCGCTTGCCGGCCGAGCGCAAAGACCCGGTGATTGCCCTGCTGCGCGGGGTGTCGGAGGCGATGTTCAAGGTGACGTCGATGATCATGGCCTACTCGCCCATCGGCGTATTCGGGATGATCGCGGTCACCGTGGCCAACTTCGGGTTCAGTTCGCTGCTGCCGTTGGCCAAGTTGATCATGGTCAGCTACGTGTCGATTGCGTTCTTCGTGCTGGTGGTGCTCAACCTGGTGGCGCGGCTTTGCGGGATCAACCTGTTTGCGTTGATGCGGCATATCAAGGACGAACTGATCCTGGCGTTCTCCACTGCCAGCTCGGCGGCGGTGATGCCGCAACTGATGAAGAAGCTCGAAACCTACGGCGTGCCGCCTTCGCTGGTGAGCTTTGTGGTGCCGGTGGGGTACTCGTTCAACCTGGACGGTGCGTCGCTGTTTTTGGGGATCGGCACGCTGTTCGTGGCGCAGTTGTATGGCATCGACCTGAGCCTTGGCGACCAGGCACTGTTGGTGGTGACCATGGTGCTGACGTCCAAGGGCGCGGCCGGCGTGCCGGGGTTCATGTTCGTGATTCTGTCGGCGACCCTGGCGAGTGCGGGCTTGCCGTTGGAGGGCATCGCGTTTATCGCCGGGGTGTATCGCCTGATGGAAATGCCGACCACCGCATTGAATGTGCTGGGCAATGCCCTGGCACCGCTGGTGATTGCCAAGTGGGAGCGCCGGGAGGGCACTGCAGATACCTGTGGCGAGGGAGCTTGCTCCCGCTGGGCTGCGAAGCGGCCCCATAAACTCACCGAGTTTCCCTGAAAAAACGCGGTGAATTTTCAGGGCTGCTGCGCAGCCCAACGGGGGACAAGCCCCCTCGCCACAAGGTGTGGGTTGTCAGCTCTGTCAACTGTGCAGGTCGAGGTCCGACGCGTCATGACGCTCGCGCAGTTGCTCTGAAGGCTCGCCCGACACGCGGTTGACCCGGCGCCCTCGCTGTACCGCAGGCCGCGCTTCGATGGCATCGGCCCAGCGCAGTACGTGTTTGTAATCCTGCACCGAGAGAAATTCTGCGCCCTCGTACAAGCGGCCTTTCACCAGGCCGCCGTACCACGGCCAGATCGCCATGTCGGCGATGGTGTATTCGTCGCCGGCGATGTATTCGTGCTCGGCCAGTTGCTTGTCCAGCACGTCCAGTTGGCGTTTGGTTTCCATGGCGAAACGGTCGATGGCGTATTCGATCTTGGTCGGCGCGTAGGCATAGAAATGCCCGAAACCACCGCCCAGGTACGGCGCGCTGCCCATCTGCCAGAACAACCACGACAGGCACTCGGCACGGGCCGCCGGTTCGGTGGGCAGGAACGCGCCGAACTTCTCGGCCAGGTACTGCAGGATCGCGCCGGACTCGAACACCCGAATCGGCTTGGGCCCGCTGCGGTCCAGCAGCGCGGGAATCTTCGAGTTCGGGTTGACGCCGACGAAACCACTGCCGAACTGGTCGCCGTCACCGATCTTGATCAACCACGCATCGTATTCCGCGCCCTTGTGCCCCAGGGCCAGCAGCTCTTCCAGCAGGATCGTGACTTTCTGGCCATTGGGCGTTGCCAGGGAATACAGCTGCAACGGATGACGACCGACCGGCAATTCCTTGTCGTGGGTCGCACCGGCGATGGGCCGGTTGATGCTGGCGAAGGTGCCGCCGTTTTGGGTCTTCCAGGTCCAGACTTTTGGCGGTACGTAATCAGTCATGCCACTACTCCTTGGATTTAATGTTCACAGTAACTAACCAAATAACTCACTCACTAACTGTAGGAGCGAGCTTGCTCGCGAAAAACTCGAGAGCGCCGTGTTCTTTCAGGGTGCCCGCGTTATCGTTGACGACCTTCGCGAGCAAGCTCGCTCCTACAGGTTTTTTTGGGCCAGTTGGGCAATATTCCAGCCGCCACCCAAGGCCTTGATCAGCCCTACGTTGGCGCTTAACTGTTGAGTCTGTAGATCCAGCACAGTTCGCTGTGCCTGCAACGACGCTACCTGCGCCGTCACCACATCCAGGTACGCGGCGCCACCCTGGCGATAGCGCGCCAGGGACAAGTCCTCGGCGTACTGCGCCGCAGCGGCGGCATCGCGCTGGTCAACCAGGGCAGTGTCGAGCCCGGAGATGATCGACAGGTTGTTCTCCACCTGCTCGAACGCGGTCAACACTACACCACGATACTTGGCTGCGGCTTCATCGGTTGCCGCCTTGGCACTGTCGACTCCGGCCTGGCGCGCGCCACCATCAAAAATCGTCCCCACCAGCGACGGGCCAATGGCCCAGAAAATGTTGGGCGCACTCAACAAATGCGCGAACTCATCACTCTGGAAACCGCCTTGGGCACTCAGCGTGAGGGCCGGGAACCAGGCCGCTTTCGCCACACCTATGCGTGCATTGGCCGAGGCAATCCGACGCTCGGCAGCGGCGATATCCGGCCGGCGCTGCAACAGCGTAGACGGTACGCCGGTGGGCACGCCGGGCAAGGCGATATCCGCGACGCTGGGGGCAATCGCGTAGGTCGATGCGGACTCACCCAACATCGCCGCTATCGAGTGTTCAAGCACTGCACGCTGCACCCGGTTCTGGCTCAGTTGCGACTTGACCGTCGACAGCTGGGTACGCGCCCGCGCCACGTCCAGGCCGGAAACGATACCGCCGCCATGCAAGCCTTCAGTCAGGCTCAGAGCCTTGGCGTAAGCGTCACTGGTTTCCTGTAGCAACTGGTCTTGCCGGTCGATGCCACGCAGGCGGATGTAGCTGTCAGCCAACTGAGCCTGCAAGCTCAAGCGCACCGAAGCCAGGTCCGCCTTGGCGGCCTGGGCGTCGCTGGCGCCGGCGGCAACGGTGTCACGCACGCGGCCCCAGAGGTCGACTTCATAGTCCAGTTCTACACCCACTGTCCCGGAATCGTAAACATTCGGCGGGCTGGCCGAGCGCAGTGGCCGGGTGTCCGACTGGCGAATGCGCTGGGCATTGCCCGACCCGATAAGCTTCGGAAACAGCCCGGATTGCGCCTGGGCCAAAAACGCCTGGGCCTGGGAATAGTGAGCCAATGCCGCGCTCAAGTCCGGGTTGTTTTGCAGCAACTGCTGCTCCATCCCATCCAGTTGCGGGTCTTTGTAGATGTGCCACCAACCGTCGCGACTCGCTTGGTCGTTCGGTGTGCCGACGGTCCACGGTCCTTGGGTATGGAACTGCGCGGCCACGGGTACGTCCGGCACGTCCAGCGGCGGCGCCAGGTGGCAGGCGCCCAGACCCAGGGTCGCGATCAATACCAGGCAAGTACGCTTAGCCATGGGGTTTGGCCTCTGCGGGGTTGGCGGCCAGTTGCACCGAATCGTCGTCGGCCAGGCCGTCGGGCGGGGTGTCGATCACCCGGTCAGTGGCGACGAGGCCACTGCCGATTTCCACGCTGTCACCAAAGTCACGGGCGATGGTCACGGTCTTGAAGTGCACGTGATTGTTCGCATCGAGGGTCGCCACACGCATGCCCTTGTCATCGAACACCAGGGCGCTGGCGGGCAGACGCAGCACGTCAGTCTGCACCGGCAAGGTGAACTGCACGCTGGTGTAGCCGCCCGGCAACAGGCGGCTGCCGGGGTTGTCCACCAGCAGTTGCACCAGGGTGCTGCCGGACGCGGCGTTGACCGCATCAGCGGTGGCAATCACCTTCGCAGTGAAGGCTTCGCCGCGATATTCCGGCACGCTCAGACGCGCCACGGTGCCAACCTTGATCTGCGGCGCCGACGACTGCGGCACCTGCACATACACCCGCAGGCGGCTGACATCGGAGACCGCGAACAGCTCTTTGCCGGTGGCGCCACCGGCACTGATCAACGCACCCACATCGGTGGAACGCGCGGTGACCACGCCGGCGAACGGTGCGGTCAACCGCTGGAAGCCCTTGGTGGCAACCAACTGGTCGACGTTGGCCTTGGCCGCGACCACTTTGGCCTGCTTGGCGGTGAGGTCGCCGGTGCGCTCATCCACGTCCTGGCGCGACACCGAATCCGAGGCCAGCATCGCCTGCCAGCGCTTGGCGGTGGTCTGTGCCAGCGACTCGTCGGCCTGGGCCGAAGCCAGTACAGCCTTGGCTTGCAGCAGTTGTTGATCCAGCTCCGGCGTGTCGATTTCGGCCAGCAGTTGCCCGGCCTTCACGTGGTCGCCGATGTCGACGTTCCAGGTCTTGAGGTAGCCATTGACCCGGGCAAAGATCGACGCCCGCGAATACGCCTCAAGGCGCCCCGGCAAATTCAGGATCGGCCCTTGAGGCTGCACGCTCGGAGTGATCAGGATCACGCTGGGCAAGGCCTGGGCATCGGTCCAGGTTTTCAGGTCGCGGGATTCGCTGGCGCGCACACCAATGCCGAACACCACCACGGCGACCAGTACTACCAGCCCCAGCACCAGCCAGAGCAGACCACGGGAGTTACGGCGGGGTGAACCCGGATTGGAAACGGAAGCAGACATGTCAAACCCCTTGAGTGGCGGTGGTCGCAAGCGTGGCGTGCTGACGCCGCCCGTGCACAAGACTGAAAATCAGCGGAACCAGGAACAACGTGGCAATGGTGGCGAAGGCCAACCCGCCGATGACCGCACGGCCCAGCGGGGCGTTCTGTTCGCCGCCCTCCCCCAGGCTCAGGGCCATCGGCGCCATGCCGATGATCATCGAAATCGCGGTCATCAATACCGGACGCAGACGGGTAAAGCCGGCCTCAAGCGCCGCCTGCACCGCATCCCCGTGCACCGCCAGGCGTTCGCGGCAGAAGCTCACCACGAGGATCGCGTTGGCGGTGGCCACGCCCATGCACATGATCGCCCCGGTCAACGCCGGTACCGACAGCGGCGTGTGGGTGATGAACAGCATCCACACAATCCCCGCGAGCGCCGCCGGCAAGGCGGTGATGATCACGAACGGGTCAGCCCATGACTGGAAGTTGACCACGATCAACAGGTAGATCAGCACCACCGCGCCGAGCAGGCCAAACAGCAAGCCACTGAAGGCCGCGTTCATGGTTTGCACCTGGCCCTGCAACAGCACCTTGGAACCGGTGGGCACTTCACTGGCGTGGGCGGCGAGGATCCTCTGGATATCGGCGGCGACGGCACCGAGGTCGCGACCCTGGATCGCGGTCAAGACCTCGACCACCGGCTGGATATCCGACTGGGTCACCACCGAGTTGCTGTGGCTGCGGTCGATGGAGGCCAGGCCGCCGAGGGTCTGGTCCGACGCCGCACCGGCACTGCCGCTCAACGGCAGGTTATGCAAGGCGGCCAGGGTGTCGAGGCCGTATTGCGGGGTTTGCATCACAATCGGGTAGGACACGCCGTTGGCCGGGTTGAGCCAGAACGTCGGCGCCACCTGGCTGGAACCGGCGAGGTTAACCACCAGGCTGTTGGTCACGTCGCGCTCGTTCAGGCCCACCAGTTGGGCTTGGGTACGGTCCACGTTGATATTGAAGGTCGGCAGTTGCCGCGACTGCTGGATGCGCGCATCCACCACCCCCGGCACCCGCCGGATTTCCCGCAGCAACGTGCTGGCATAGGTGAAGTTGGCTGGCAGGTTATTGCCGCTGACTTGCACATCCACCGGCGCGGAAGACCCGAAGTTGAGGATCTGCCCGACGATGTCAGACGCCGGGAACGAGAACACCGCATTCGGGAATTCACGGGGCAGTCGCTCACGCAGTTCGCGCATGTATTCGGCGGTGGGACGATGGCCCTCTTTCAGGCTGATCTGGATATCGCTGTCCTGGGAGCCCACGGTGCCGGTGTTGTTGTAGGCCACGTTGATCCCGCTGATGGCCAGGCCGATGTTGTCGACGATGGCCGCCAGCTCCTGCGGGTCGATGACTTTGTGGATGGTGTTTTCGATCTGCGAGACCAGCCGCGCATTGCTCTCGACCCGTGTACCGATCGGGGCACGCACATGCAGCAGGATCTGCCCGGAGTCGACCTCAGGGAAGAAGTTGCGGCCGAGAAATGGCACCAGCGCAAACGACACGGCAACAAACGCCAGCAGCGCGATCACCACGATACGGCGGTGATGCAAGGCACTCTCCAGTGCCCCGTGGTAAATCCCGCGAAACGCTTCGAACTGCCGCTCGAACCCGCGTTGGAATTTCACCAGCGGGTTGCTCGACGGCGCGACTACCGGCGTGCCGTCCGCATGATGTTCGTGAGGCTTGAGCAGGTAATTGGCCAGGGTCGGCACCAGGGTTCGCGAGAGGATGAACGAGGCGATCATCGCGAAGATCACCGCTTCCGCCATCGGCACAAACAGGAAGCGCGCCACGCCTTCCAGGAAAAACATCGGCACGAACACGATGCAGATACACAGCAGCGACACGAACGCCGGCGTGACGATCTGCGCCGCACCGTCGAGGATCGCCGTCTCCACCGGTTTGCCCTGCTCCAGGTGCCAGTTGATGTTCTCGATGGTGACCGTGGCGTCGTCCACCAGAATCCCCACGGCCAATGCCAGGCCGCCGAGGGTCATGATGTTGAGGGTTTCACCGAGCGCCGACAGCGTGGCAATCGACGACAGGATGGCCAGCGGAATCGAGGTGGCAATGATCACCGTGGAGCGCCAACTGCCGAGGAACAACAGGATCATCAGGCTGGTCAGCGCCGCTGCAATCACCCCTTCACGGGCCACACCGCTGATGGCCGAACGCACGAACAGCGACTGGTCGCCGATCAAGTCGATGTTCAGATTGGGCGGCAGCGCGCCTTTGTTGTCGGCCAGTTTGTCCTTGATGCCGGCGATCACCCCGAGGGTCGAGGCCGAACCGGTCTTGAGCACCGGCAGCAACACGGAACGGTTGCCGTTGACGTGCACGATGTTGGTCTGCGGCGGGTTGCCGTCGCGGACGGTGGCCACGTCACGAATCAAAACGGTGGTGCCGTCGGCGGTCTTGATCGGCAGGTTTTCCAGGTCGTGGAAATCCGTCGGCGAGTTGTTCAGTTGCAGGTTGAACTCATAGCTGCCGATCTTTTGCGTGCCTATTGGGGTGATCAGGTTCTGCGTGGCCAGGGCGGTGGCCACGTCTTGCGCCGACAGCCCACGTGCCTGCATCCGCGCCGAGTCGAGGTCGATCTGCACCTGGCGGGTCTTGCCGCCAAATGGGTATGGGAGTGCCGCACCGGGCACCGTGGTCAGCATCAGGCGCACGGTGTTGAGGCCCAGGTCACCGAGCTTCTGTTCGCTGAGGCCTTTGCCGGACAACGCCAATTGCACGATCGGCACGGTCGAGGCGCTGTAGTTGAGAATCAGCGGCGGCGTGGTGCCCGGTGGCAATTGACGCAGGATGGCCTGGGACACCGAAGTCATTTGCGCGTTGGCGGTACTGATATTGACGCCTGGCTGGAAGTACACCTTGACGATGCCGAAGCCGTTCAACGACTCCGCCTCGATATGGCGAATGTCGTTGACCGTGGTGGTCAGCACCCGCTCGAACGGCGAGGTGATCCGGCCGGCCATCTGATCCGGAGGCAAGCCGGTGTACTGCCAGATCACGGCAATCACGGGGATGCGAATTTCGGGGAAGATGTCGGTCGGGGTACGCCAGGCCGCGAGCGGGCCCACAATCAGAATGAAAATAGCCAATACCAGGAAGGTATAGGGGCGCCGCAATGCGATGCGCACAAGGCTGAGCATAGGTGTGATCCAGACAGGAAGTTGAACACTGAAGGAGGCACTGGACAGTGCTTTCCTCCTGCCTCGCCCGTCTGTGTTCCGGGCCAACTGCGCTGACATCCGGTCAAAATAGAGGCATATGCCACGATATAGCTTTTAGAGGTATACGCAACTAATTTGTTGCTACATGTGTCAATATTCATCTTGCCGGATTAACGTTCGGTTAACCCTTGATCTGTAGCGAGTGATCAGCCTGTGAAATGCGCACCGCCCGTCCTGAATAGTCCCAGTACCTGCTCTAACGGCGCCGTGCGTCGTGCGTCCCGGCGGATGGCGCAAATCTATGACGAGGCGTTTTTGCCGTTTGGGCTGAAGGCTACTCAGTATTCGTTGATGAACCATATCGCCAATGGGGACGCGCCGAAGATGCGTGATTTGGCGCAATCGTTGGTGATGGATTTGTCGGCCCTGGGGCATACCCTCAAGCCGCTGGTGCGGGATGGGTTGGTGGTGTTGCAGGTGGATGAGTTGGACCGCCGCAGCCGACGGGTGCTGTTGACCGATGCGGGGCAGCGTAAGTACGAGGAGGCGCGGGTGGTGTCCAGGCAGATGGCGGTGCGGTTTGATGCGGCTTTTGGTGCTGAGGCGGCTTGCGAGTTGCGTAAGGCCATGGACTTTATTGCGTCTGATGAGTTTGCTCGGGCGTTGTTGGGTTAGGGGGCATATCCGTTATTGGGGTGATGGCTTCGATTGGTTCCGCTCTTACAGCGGCTCACTTTTGAACAGCGCAAAAGTAAGCAAAACGCTCTTGCCCCACCACTCGGCACCTCGCCT
>NZ_JAXCIS010000002.1:0-20516 GCF_034044025.1 Pseudomonas sp. SED1 | reverse complement strand
CTGGGCCGGCATTCCGGCTTTTCAAAAGTGACTCGCTGTAAGAGCGAAACCATAGGCAGCCGTTACCTAAATAACGGATATACACACCTACCCCAAAAACCAAAAACTACCCCCCACAATTCCCACCAATCACCTCCCCCGCAAACGCCTTACGCACAAACGGCGTCGAGTCCCCCAGCGAACCATTGACCGTCGCAGAATGATCAAGCTCAGGATAAAAATGCCACTCGATCCGGTCCCCCGCCTTACACGCATCCCTGACGAGCGCCTTTTGCCCCGGCACAAACACATCCCGATCCTGGCCACCCGTGCCCACGAAAACCGGAATATCCGTCTTCAACGTCGGATACGCCGACTCACGATAAACCTTGTCGAGTGCCGCTTTCGGCGAGTGCTTGAAGCTGTCATTGAACGTAAGCCCATCCGCCACCACCCGCTGCTCAATGGCATGCAAACAATCCCGCTGGCTGCTCTCAAACGCAGGCATCGCGCGCTCGCTCAAATAGTCGGCAGGCACGAACGAAGGATCAAACAAGGTCGCAGTACTCAACCGCAGCAAGTTGTAGGCAAAGGTCGGCACCACCGAACGGCGTGCCTTTTCCAACTCGGCACTGTCACCCGTTTTATGGGCCGCGGCGTAAGGCGTACCCGTCGCCACCACACCGACGATATTCAACTCAGGCGCATAGTCTTTCCAATAGACCGCCGTGGCAAACGCAGCACGTGCACCCTGTGACTGGCCGAACACTACAACTCGCTTGGAGAGCCCAAAACCACCCGCCATCACCGCACGAATGCTGTCGAGCACACCATAAGCGAGCGGACTGGTCAGCCCATATGGGTGCAGGCCGGGTGTCCCGAGCCCTTGGTAATCAGTGGCGACGATGGCGTAGCCCTGGGCCAGCCAATAATTGAGATAGCGCGTATCCCGCGGGCTGCGACCGGCGAACGACGGCGCACAGATATCGGCGCTGCCTACCGTGCCGTGAGACCACGCCATCAGCGGCCAGCCACCCGGCGGCGGCGTACCCTTGGGCAGGAACAGCGCCCCGGAAACGACAACCCGTTTGTGGGTGTCGAGACCGTCGGTGGACGTGTACAAAATGCGGATATTCTTCCCTGCATCGGCAAGGCTTTGCTGGCCGGTCAACCGCTCGCTACGCAGCATCTGCCCAGGTGATGCAGGCAGCTTGTCGGTCCAGGTATAAAACGCAGGAACACCACCATCACCAACAGGCGTTTGCCCGGCACTCACACCCGTGCATCCCGCAAGCAAAATCGCCAGCGCAAGCGACACCCGACGCGACATCACCAGCCCTCTTTCAACATCCGCAATTCAAGATACTGCAACAGCATGATGGTCTTGCCGTCGACGATCTCGGCACTTTCTACCATGGCCAGCGCGGCCTCAAACCCCAGCTCCAGCACCTCGATATCCTCACCTTCATCTTCCAAGCCACCACCATCACTGACCCGGTCACCCGGCTGATATTCGCCGATAAAGAAGTGAATGCGTTCAGTCACCGAGCCAGGACTCATGAAGGCCGAGTAGATTTTTTCTACATGGCCCACACGGTAGCCCGTCTCTTCTTCGGCTTCCAGGCGAATGCGTTCCTCGGGGCTGGCGTTGTCCAGCAAGCCGGCGGCGGACTCGATCAGGTAGCCGTGGTAGCCATTGACGAAGGTCGGCATGCGGAACTGGCGAATCAGCAACACCGTGCGCCGTTCGCGGTTGTACAGCAGGATGGTCGCGCCATTGCCCCGGTCATAGATTTCGCGGGTCTGGGACTGCCAGCTGCCGTCGCGGCGGCGCAAGTCGAACGTGTACTTTTTCAGCACATACCAGTTATCCGAGAGCAGTTCCTCGGTGTGAATACGAACGGGGCTGTTTTCCATGGCCGGGCCTTTTTGTCTTGTGTTATTCAGCATGTCGTGCAAAATCGTGCACAGTCAAGAAAAAACGTGCAGGAAGCTACCAATGCTGACCCAACAACGCAAACAACACCTGCTGGATACATTGCACCGCGACGGCCGGCTGATTGCCAAGGAGTTGAGCCAGGCATTGGAGGTGTCCGAGGACACGATTCGCCGCGACTTGCGGGAAATGGCCAAGGAAGGTTTGCTGCTGCGGGTGCACGGCGGTGCCTTGCCGGCTTCGCCCGCGATGGCTGATTTTTCGGTACGGGAACACTTGGTGCCCGAGGAAAAGATCGCCATTGGCCGCACGGCGGCGCAACTTGTGCAACCCGGCCAGGTGGTGTTTATCGATGGCGGTACCACATGCCTGCAACTGGCCCATCACTTGCCAGCGGGCCTGAACGCCACCGTGGTCACCCACAGCCCGTCGATTGCCATGGCCTTGGTGGATCATCCGCAGATTGAAGTGATCATGCTCGGCGGCCGGCTGTTTCGCCACTCACTGGTGGGGGTTGGCGCGGCCACGCTGGAGGCCATTGGCCGGGTAAACGCCGACCTGTATTTCATGGGGGTTTGCAGTGTGCACCCGAGTGCCGGGCTGTCTACCGGCGATTATGAAGAGGCGGTGGTGATGCGCGCGCTATGCCACGCCGCGGCTGAAACCATCGTGCTGGCCACCTCGGAAAAGCTCAATACCGCATCGCCCTACCAGGTGGTGGAGCTGGAACATGTCAGCGCGATCGTCGCATTGGCCAGTACGCCGCAGGCACTGCTGCAACCCTATGAGGCCCAAGGGCTGACGCTTTATCTTGCGTGACCGTTAACACTCCTTGATGGCCTCCCATGATGCGGCGACTTGCGTAGCGTCCGAGGCTTTGACCCGCGCCAGGTCAACTGGATACTCGACATGCTGGTTCTCAAAGAACCGCGTGGCGGTGAACTGGCCGTTACTGGCCCGCAGGATGTAGCCGCTGTCCAGGCACAACGCCGAGGCCAGGAAGATCACCCCAGGGGTTACCCACTCCGGTTTGAGGTTGTCCGGCTCGCCGGTCACGCCCCACATGCGCGTCTTGGCTACCGGCGAGATGGCATTGACCAGGATTCCATCCTCGGCCCCTTCGCCACTCAACGCATTCATGATCCCCAATTGCGCCATCTTGCCCGCGCTGTAGGCCACGAGTCCCGGCTGGGCATAGTGCGTGTACATCGCTCGGTCCGAGGTGGTCAGCACAATGCGCGGTGCGGTGGAGTGCTGGAGGTGCCGCCAGGCGTGTTTGCACAGCCAGATAGCCGCGTACACATTGATGTCCATTGCCCGCCGGATAAACGCCGCGTCGGCGGCCTCGATCGGCTGATAACCCACCCAGCCGGCATTGTGGATCAGGATATCGAGCTGCCCGAAATGGGTGATCGCGCACTCGATCAGTTCTCGGCAACCCGCTTCACCGGACAGGTCACCCGCGTGGCCAACCACCTGTAGGCCTTCGCTCTGAAGCGCCAGCGCAGCCGCCTGGACCACCTGTGGATCCGCACCATCGCCGAGGGTGTCCGCTCCGATATCACTGATCACCACCTGCGCGCCGAGGCGTGCCAACTCACGCGCATAGCTGAAGCCCAAACCACGGGCGGCACCGGTCACAATTGCGGTTTTACCTGTAAAGTCCATCGTTGCGTTCTCCTCATAGGCGCCCCACCCTAACAACTCGCAACCGCACTGTTTAATACTGAAAAACAGCGATATTGATACCCGCCGCGTATCAGGCCATGCAGGGCCATTCACCTGAAGGAACAGCCGAGATGATCGAAACCCGCCTACTGCGCCAGTTCATTGCCGTTGCCGAAGAGCTGCACTTTCACAAGGCCGCGCTGCGCCTGCATATGGCGCAGCCGGCGTTGAGCCAGGCGATCAATCGCCTGGAGCAGAAGTTGGGGTTTGCCCTGCTGCAGCGGGACCGGCGCGGAGTGCGGCTGCTGCCGGCCGGGGCGGCGTTTCTTCAGACGGCTTATTCCGTCCTCGGGCAATTGCAGCAAGGTGTCGAACACGCCCGGCAGGTGTCCCAAGGCGTCGCCGGCACACTCACCATCACCTCCGTCTCGATCGCCGGTTATCCCTGGCTGCTCGATGCCCTCAAGCAGTTTCGCCTGGCGTTTCCCGAGGTACAGCTGGTGATCAAGGAAATGCCCTCTGCCAGCCAGGCCAAAGCCCTGATAAGCGGAGATGCGGATATCGCCTTTTTGCGCTATCTGCCGGGTCAGGCGGATAACATCGCGTCCCGGCTGCTGCTCGACGAACCTATCCTGATGGCACTGCCCCTGGACCATCCCGATGCCGGAAATGCTGCTATCGAGCTTAGGGATTTTGCGGGCGCAGACTTCGTGTTTACCCCCCAGGTATTGGGCAGTGGTTATCACCACCAATTGATCGACTTGTGCGAGGCCGCAGGCTTCTATCCGCGCGTGGTCCAGGAAGCCGATCAATTGCACACCCTGATTGGCCTGGTGGCATGCGGGTTCGGCGTGGCACTGGTCCCGGAGTCGATTGCCCTTTCCATCAGCAGTGACAAGGTGGTGTTTCTTCCCCTCTGCGCCTCGCCTTCCACCATCGGGCTCTACCTCAATTGGAGCACCGACAATCCTTCCCCATTACCCGGGCACTTCTTCTCAGTACTGGAAGGAGCGCTGTAATACTTTGCAAGCAATGCCCAGTGACGACTGTCTAAATATTTCCTGTGGGGCCAAGGCATCTGTTAAAAACCGTGCTTCGCCTCTTTCCTGGAACCTTCATGTCTTCACGTTTGCTGTCCCGCCTCGGCCTGCGCTGGTTTCCCCTGCTGTGCATGGCCGTCTTGATCATCGGCCTGCCAGTGGGGTGTGCGGTGCTGCAACACAAGGAGCGCGAGCTGCTGTTTCGCGTCGAGCCGGGCACTGCCAGCTGGTACAGCGGGTTGCCGCGCGATGTGCAGGAATTCGACCTGAAACCTTCGAGTTTCAAGTCAGGGCAAAACATTCATGGCTGGTGGTGGCCCGCTGCACAGAAGGACGCGCCGGCGATTCTCTATCTGCACGGCGTGCGCTGGAACCTCACCGGCCAGCTGTTTCGCATTGAGCAACTGCGGGCCCTGGGCTTCTCGGTGCTGGCCATCGACTATCGCGGCTTCGGCCAGAGCCAGGGCGACCTGCCTTCGGAAACCAGCGTGTACGAAGACGCGCGCATCGCGTGGGAA
Source organism: Pseudomonas sp. SED1 (assembly GCF_034044025.1). NCBI lineage: Bacteria > Pseudomonadati > Pseudomonadota > Gammaproteobacteria > Pseudomonadales > Pseudomonadaceae > Pseudomonas > Pseudomonas sp. SED1. The sequence continues at coordinate 15,375 of NZ_JAXCIS010000002.1, read as the reverse complement.
CGCTTCCAGGTGCTGCAACCGGACCCCGCCAAGCGGTTGATCTACGGGCACTCCCTGGGTGGTGCCGTGGCCATCGACCTCGCGGCGGAACTGGGCAAACAGGCAGCGGATAATCATGTGCCGCCGCCGGTACGCGGGCTGGTGATCGAGTCCACGTTCACGTCACTGGCGGACGTCGCCACGGCGGTGGCAAAGACTTCGTTGCCGGTGCGCTGGTTGCTCTCGCAGAAGTTTGATTCGATCGACAAGATCGCCGATATCCACATGCCGCTGCTGGTGGTTCACGGACTCGCCGACGCCTTTGTGCCACCGCGTTTCAGCCAGCAACTGTTTGACGCGGCACAAGAGCCCAAACACCTGTTGCTGGTGCCCGGTGCCACACATAACGACAGCATGCGGCTGGCTGGGCGCACCTATCGCCAGGCCCTGGACAGCCTGATGCAATCGAAGCGTCCAACTCAGGTGGCCGGCCCCTCCACAGGGCGCCCGAACAACTCGTAAATCTGCATTTCGGCACCGGTTTCGTCGGTGCCTGTCAAGGCGAAAAGCCTGCCCATACTGGCCATAAACAGCGACTGATCAAATATTAACCGCAGGTTAAATCGCCATACCCGCCGGGCTCAAGGGAAGTTATCCACAGAGATACCCACGGTTTTCGTGGACAACTCTTTTTACTTTTTTACGATTTTTTTGCTCAGCAATGCCCTGTTGGAAAGCTTCCCGGCAGCAAAATCTCCTGCGTCCCCTCGTGAATCAAAACCCTGGTGCCGGGTACCGAGCATGCCCATGGCCCAGCGCGGTTTCGTCAGGCTGTTCAGCACATCTTGCAGGACGTCGTCAGAGCAACCACCCATTGCGTTTGCGCCTAATGCTGATTAATCTCGCATAAACACGCATTAACGAGCACAAACATGCATAACACCCATGCCGCCGTCGACCTGCCCTCCCTGCGCAAACAGAAGATCCTGTTGCTGCTGGAGCGCGACGGTAAAGTTACCGCCTCGGAACTGGTGGAACATTTCGCTGTTTCCCAGGACACCATTCGCCGCGACCTTGGCGAACTCGCCTCTGCCGGCCTACTGCAACGTGTGCACGGCGGTGCACTGCCGCGGCCCAAGGACACCGGCAAGGACTTCTTCACGCGTTTCGGCGAAACCACCGCGACCAAACGCCACTTGGCGCAACTCGCCGCCGACCGTGTGGAGGATGGCCAGATCGTGCTGTTCGACTCCGGGACCACCACCCTGCAAATCGCTCAGTCGTTGCCGCATTCCATCAAGCTGACCGCCGTCACCCACTCACCGATGATTGCCATCGCGTTGTCCGAACACCCCAATGTGACGGTGATCCTCGCCGGTGGTCAACTCAACCCGGTGACCATGGCGGCCAGCGGGCACGAAGCGTTGCGGCTGATCCAGGGCATCAAGGCAGACCTGCTGTTCACGGGCGTGTGCGCCCTGCATCCTCAGGTCGGCATCAGCTCGCTGCACTTTGAGGAGGTGGCGGTAAAACGAGCTATGCTCGACAGCGCCTCCCACGTGGTGGCCGTCACCCTGGCCGACAAACTGGGCGCCGTGGAGCCATTTGTGGTGGCACCGTGCAGCCGCATTCACACCCTGATTACCGAGTGGCATGTGCCGCCGGGCAGCGTCGAGGCTTACGAATGCCTGGGGCTGGAGGTGATGCAAGTGGATGCCTGACAAGCCCCCCCATAAAGGCCCGGTAGCCTTCGCAGAGGAATATTCCCATGGCGTTTCCCGTCCTGATCCTGGATGCCCCCAACCCTCCCCTGCTCCATGATGAGATCGAACGATGCCTGGCATACCGCCTGGATATCACCCTCAACCTGCACTACTTCACCGACCAGGACAGCATCAAATCCCGTTACGCCGGGCGTATTCAGTTCGTGGATATCAACTGCCACGACACACCTTCGCTGATCAGCTCGGTGGTAAACGCCGGTGGCTACAGCGTACTCAAGACCCGCTTGAACATTCCCTTGGGCACGGCACTGATCAACGCTGCAGCTTCGCCCGATCTAAGCAGCCCGTTACAGGCGATCGCCCAGGCCGGCGTCGGGCTAAACCATATCGACTTGCAGGCCACCGCCGAGCGTGGCGTGACCGTACTCAATACCCCGGGTTCCAACGCGACGGCAGTGGCTGAATATGTGCTGGCACAAACGCTGTTTCTGTCTCGGGACCTCAATCTCTACAACGCTAAAACCCATCAAGGCCAGTGGTCAAAGGGCCTGCTTGCGCCCACGCTGCAAATCGCCGAGTTGACGCTGGGACTGGTGGGCACGGGCAGAATCGCCCAGGCGCTCGCCCATAAGGCCCGCGCTCTGGGCATGCAAGTGATTGCCACCGGCTCCGAGCGATTCACCCGACAGGCCGCCGCCAACCTGGGCCTGCAATGGCGAGCCACACTTGGCGGATTGCTGGATGAGGCCGACGTCGTATCCATCCATACGCCGCTCACCGCGCAGACCAAAGGTTTGTTCGACAACACAGCGTTCACGCGGATGAAACCGGGTTCGATCCTGATCAATACAGCCCGTGGCGGAATCGTCGACGAGGGCCAACTGGCAACCTTCATGACGCGCTTTCCCGGCCACATCAAGGGCGTCGCCATCGATACCTTTGCCCGGGAAAAAGATCAGTTCGAATCGCCGTTGACTGGCATTGCCAACGCGATACTCACGCCGCATATCGCAGGCAATACCCGTGCGGCGATCAGCGAGGCGTCAACCCAGATCATTGACCACATTCATGCCTATTACCAAGCAACGCTTGAAGGCTAAGGGCATCCGCAACCGCATGGCCACTGGCGGTGTTGTCAAAGATGCACCACGTGGGAACACCCTCGGCTGATGACCTTTGCACGGCCGCGCACAAGGCTTGCAGTCGATCCATTTCGTAGGCGCTGTGATAGATACGCGGCGAACCGTGCAGGCGCCAATAACGCACGCCTTGCCAGCCTTTCGGTACGTCACCTTCAGCGATTACCGGTGGGTCGGCAGCCACCCGGCCTATTTGGTACTCCTGCAACATGCCTTCGGCATGCACCCAACTGGCATGCCGCGGCTCCAGCACCACATTGCCGGCGAAGCGTTGGCGCAAGGCCGTGAAGAAACCGGCAGCGACGGCTGCCTCATAGTTCAATGAAGGCGGTAATTGCACCAGCAAGCAGCCCAGGCGATCGCCCAACTGCAGGCACTGTGCAAGGAATTCATCCAATGCCGTACCACAGTCATGCAGACGTAATTCATGGGTTATATGCCGAGGCAACTTGACCGAAAAACGAAAGCCGGGCGGCACCGATTGGGCCCATCGCTCATAGGTTTGCGGGCGATGGGGACGGTAGAAGGAGCTGTTGATTTCAACCGCATTCAAGCACGACGCATAACGCTGCAGATGGGTGCCGTGCGGGGGGAATCGTGGCCATTGCTCACGAGGCAGGCTCCAACCGGCACACCCCAGAAAAATCGGCATCAGAACAACACCGACGCTGCATCCCTCATGAAAATCTCCACCGTCTTCGGCCCGACGCCCTCGAACGCGTTCAGGCGCTTCTCAAACTCCTCACGGTCGGCGCTGGCATCGTGTATCTGGCTGATCTTGCCCGCGTACTCTGCGTTCAACTTGCTACTGAGGTCCAGCAGGCGCTGCGCGGTGCTTTCGTCATAACGCACGTAATGCGCCTCGCCGAGCATGGCCACCAACTCGCGGGAGGTGCAGTGCTGCAATTTGCGCGGGGTGTCCCGGCCATGCTTCACCACAATTACCTGATAGGCCTGGGCCGCGATCTGCGCCTGAATGCGCTTGCCCATCAAGAAGCTTGCGATAAACCACTTGAACAACGCGTTGTCATCGCCGGGCCTGAGTTCAATACCCAGCTCACCGGCACTGATGGATCGGCCCATGACTGCCTCCGGTATTCACTTGCCCAGCTTGCGCTCGGCCTTGGCCGCTTGCTCGTTGATCTGGTCGGTTTGCCGTTGCGTGTCCTTGATGGACGTCGGCGTGATCACCTTATCAACGGTTTCAGTCTTGGGGTTGGGGCGCTGTAAAGAGCCGTCCTGATCGTCCACCTGGCGACCTTTCTGCGCCTGTTCGGAGCTGATTGCATCGGGGGTTTTGTCGGCGGTTTTTTGAGTGCCCATGGCGGTGCTCCTGCTGTTCAAAGGTCAGCTCCAGCTCGGAGCCGTTATGCAGCAGAGCCCATGTTTTTTTGATAGTTCAAGGAAATTGCGTGGGCTGCGGCCCGGAGAAATAAGCGCAAATTAATTTAAACCTTTTGAGCAGGCACCCGCTCAACAGTCAGGTAACGGCATCGCGCCATTCTTCAGGAGAAGCATCATGAAGCACTTGCTGATGAAACAAATGGGACTGACCTTCGCACTGGCCGCAGGCTCGATTGGCGTGGCCATGGCGGCCTCCTCCAATGACTTCGTCGACGCCGCCGCCCAAGGCGGAATTACCGAAGTGGAGGCGGGCAAACTGGCGTTGGAAAAGAGCAGCGCCGCTGATATCAAGGCATTTGCCCAGCACATGATCACCGACCATACCAAGGCCAACCAGGAGCTGACCGCCCTGGCGACGAAGCTCGATATCAAGGTACCGGATGACGCCAGCCTGACCGACAAGGCCAAAAAAATGATCCTCGAGATCCGTGATGAGTCCTTCGACAAGGCTTACGCCAACAACCAAGTGAAGGCCCACGAAGACACCGTGGCGCTGTTCAAAAAAGAAGCCGCGTCTTCGGATAACGCCGAACTGAAGGCGTTTGCCGAGAAAACGCTGCCGACGCTCGAAACCCACTTGAAGATGGCCAAGGAGCTGCAATCCCAGCACGCCAATTAATCATCTACCCACTCAGGAGACACTCGACCATGAGTTCGCAACTGCACGGCAAGAAGATTCTGATCATCACCTCCAACACTGGCATCGAGCGCGACGAATTGCTCAAGCCGCTGGAAGCCCTGCGCGGTTTTGGCGCCACGGTAACCCACGGCTCGAGCAAAGGTGGCAGCACCCAGACCTTTCTCCAGGACACCGAGAAAGACAGGACAGTGGAGTCCGATGCCAAGCTTTCGGACCTGCACGGCAGTGATTTTGATGCACTGGTCATCCCCGGCGGCACCGTCAACGCTGACACCCTGCGTCAGGATGCCGATGCCTTGCGACTGATCAATGATTTCGTCAAGGCCGGTAAAACCGTCGCCGCCATCTGCCACGGCCCTTGGGCCCTGATCGATGCGGGCGTGATCGAAGGCAAGACCCTCACCTCCTACAAAAGCGTGCGCACCGATCTGGTGAATGCCGGCGCAGCCAACTGGGTAGATACGCAGGTGAAAGAATGCCCGGCCAATGGCTGGACGTTGATCACCTCACGCACGCCTGATGATTTGCCGGCGTTCAACGAGGCGATTGCCAAAACACTGGCGGCTTGAGGCCAGCCAATGCAAACAGGCGCCCTTGGGCGCCTGTTCTTTTTCGATTCTGTCTCAGCTTTTGCCGTGCTCAGCAGCGTGCGTCGCGCGGTTCACACCCTTGGGCCCAAACAGCGCCCAGAGGATCAGCCCCAACAGCGGCATGAAGATCAGTACCACCAACCATAAACCCTTGGTTTCCCAGCCACTGCCACTGCGCAGCACGCTATTGATCGCCCACAGTTCCAGCAGCACCAGAATCACCGCCAAGCCAATCCAGACATATTCGATTTGCATGATTCATCCTCCTGAGGTCGTATGCGTTAGGTCAAGCAACACGCCCGAGGGTTCATTAAAATTACAACGGATGGCTCTCGCCCAACGGTTGCGGCACATGCGCCGTAACCTTCTAGACTCAACTGCACGTCACCTCTCACCCCACGGAGGCCCAGGATGACCGAGCACATCATCCACTTTCACTGCCAGATCGATCAGGGCACCACCGAGCGCTTTCGTGATTGTTGCCTGGAGGCGATCGAGCAAGGTGCCAGCTCGTTGCTGTTGAACCTGTCGACCACCGGTGGCAGCACCAATTTCGGTTTTACTCTCTACACCTTTCTCAAATCGCTGCCGGTGCCGCTGTGTGCGATCAATGCGGGCAATATCGAGTCCATGGGCATCATCATGTTCCTGGCGGCCGGTCGCCGCATCACCACGCCCCACTCACGCTTTTTGATCCACCCGATGAACTGGTACTTCAGCCAGAACTCCGTCGATCACCAGCGCCTGCGCGAGTACCTTTCGAGCCTGGACAACGACCTGGCGCGCTACGTGAAAATCTATGAACTGGAAACCGCCACGGCGGAAACCCACCTGGACATCTTCAAGTGCCTGTCCGCAGAAGAAAAAGTGATTGCCGCCCACGAGTCATTGGCCTACGGAATTGCCCATGAGTTTGAACAGATCGTGTTTGCGGACGACGTCAAGCACTGGAAAGTCAGCGGCGGATAGGCATTGTTTAATGCATGCAAGCCAATACCTGACCGTGCAACCTGCACGACCCGCGTCGATTTTTATTGAACATAAGCTATTGATTTATAAGTGAATAATTACTCTGTTCAACTTGGTACAACTCATGCTGTAGAGCTCTGGACGAGGCGGGCATTTCGACCCGCCCTTTCACTACCCGTGAGGTGTCACCCATGAATGCCATTGACCTTCTCAAGGCCGACCACGAACGCGTCAAAGCCATCCTGAACCAACTGAGTGAGTCCACCGAGCGCGGCGTAAAAAAACGCACTGAGCTACTGGCCAAACTGGAGATGGAAATCAGCCTGCACACCCGACTTGAGGAAGAGATCCTCTACCCGGCATTTCGCAAGGCGGGGGGTAAGGATCAGGAAATCATGTACCACGAAGCCAAAGAAGAACATCGCACCGTCGACTCCCTCGTCCTGCCGGACCTGAAGCAGACTTCGCCCTCCACCACCGAGTTTTCCGGTCGCGTGAAAGTCGTCAAGGAACTGTTGGAACACCATATCGAGGAAGAGGAAAGCGAGATGTTCCCACAGGCCAGGAAGCTGTTGGGCAAGGCATTGCTGGAAGAGCTTGGCGCGGAGATGGAAGCGATGAAAGCCGCGCACAAGAAAGCACCCGGCGCGAAGCCAATGGCCGCTTGATGCCCATTCGTCGCATGCCTGGAAACTATTTCAAACTTTGATTTGGCTGGAGGATTTCCAATTAGGCAACACCATTGATTCGCTCATCATTGAGGGTTTTCAAAATGGCTAATAGCGGAAAAACCACACCAGGTGCTGGTCACAAGGACCAGCAAGACACAAACCGTAAAAGCGGCGGCCAGGGTTCAGGCGGCAACTTCGCCAATGACCGCGAAAAGGCTTCTGAAGCGGGCAAAAAAGGCGGGGCTCATAGCCACGCTCCAGGCTCCAAGAAGTCTTGATTGAGGCGTCGCCGAAGCCTGGATGTGTTCCGGGCTTCGGTCCCCATCGCCAAGAGGGATTGAGTCATGAGGACCAGCATTTCCCAAAGGATCGTAATTGCCGCCAGCTTGACGCTCGTACTGTACGCCCCTGCCTACGCAGCCTTCGGCGACAACACCGCACCCGAGACGCCCGCCTTGAGCGGCAACAGTATCCCAGGCTCGGCACTGCCGCCGGGCACCTATCCCAGCAGCCCATCAGCGGCCGACAGCAGTGGCAGCAAGGACACTGAAACCAAAGCGCCCGCGCCGTCAAAAAGCGTGAAGAGCACGCGCCATAAAGGCTCTTCGACTCAGCACCCGGCCAGCAAGAGCGGCAAGAAAACCGCGCCTGCATCGGGAAGTTGAGAAACTAGAGCTCGCTTGGACCACCAATAAAGTCCAGGCGCAGACTTAACCACTGCCGAACGATTTCCCGGGACGCTTGCCGGGCATCAACTGCAGAGAAGCCGCGCTCGCGCTGCAACCAGTCGCTCGTCGCTTGGCGCGTCGGCTCAATGGCCGCCAGCGCCTGCTGGCGTTGCTTGGCGGGCCACTGTTTATCGGCGCCCCAGTTACGCAGGGTTAATTCAGGATCCTGGCCCTTCCCTGCGGCGCCTGGCTGGAGAAACAGCCGAGGTGACGCAGTGGCCTTGAGCGAAAGAGCGCTCCAGTCGGCATAGCTGGCGAAGCGGATCGTGCCCTCGTTCTGCGAGGCCGTGGACAAAGGCTCGGTCAAACTATCGTCCAGCCGCTTCCACGCCGGCTGTGAAAACAGATCACCTAGGGGGGCACAGATCGGCGCAAAGCTGTCGCGGGTGGAGCCGTACAACGACCCGAACGACTCATACGCGACCTCGCCCTGCCGGCTGAAGACAAAGCAGTGCACATACGGGCGCTGGTCGGCGAATAACTCATACTGCTGACGTTCAATCATCATGCGCAGCAAGGTCAACATCACCCGGTCACGACTGACGGCGGGATCGTTTTGCAGGTCCTGCCAAATCGACCAGGGAAAACTGTCTTCCTTGAGCGCAACGAGGACCTGCTTGCGATTCTCCTCGGCCTCATTCTCCGTAACGCCACTGTCAGGCTCGAAACGCTGCAGGTAGACCAGCCATGCAGCAGCCAGATCGTTCATCGGGTAACGTCTGAGCCCTTCTGTTGCTTGGGCCGGATGGTAAGGAATACTGGCGATAATTGCGTCAAGGGCCGCCGTATCCTTGTGGGTGATCGTGCCTACCTCAACCACTCTCTGGCTCAGTTGAGATTGCAGGCAGCTTGGGAGCGAGCCCGGGGCACCGGCACACGCGTTGCGAGCCTGCAGCCAGGTGCGCTGGCCACGGCGCAGTTCGTCACGCGGGTCAGGTGCCAATTTGGCCATTGCCTGGCTGTAATAAACGCCCAACGTGCTGTCGAGTTCACTTAGTTCGGGATTGGCGCAAATCGCCTTTTCCACCGGTGTAGCGGCCTTTTTACAATCGAAGGACGCGCCACTGGCAGGCATCCCTGCGCCCATCAGCACGCCAGCGAGCAACAACATTGGGTAGGCAAAATTAATACGGCGGGCCATGGCTTTCCTTGGGTGAGTTCCTTTCAGGCGCTTATTGTGCCGACGCGCCTGCCAATGTCCAGCCTGTCGGCACTGTGCTACGAAGCACTTGCCATGGAGGGGCGATCACTTGCCAGCTCGCGCTCAATCTGTTCGATGCTGGGCAGGCTGGTTTGCAGCTCTGCCGGCAGGGATTCCACCAGTTGATACTCGGCAACCCCAATAGGACGGGAGCTGTCACGCAGAGCGTATTCGGCCACTACTTCGTTCTTGCTCTTGCACAGCAGCAGGCCGATGGTGGGGCGGTCTTGCGGGTGCTTGAGCTGGGCGTCTACCGCCGCGAGGTAAAAACCCAACTGCCCCAGATGGTCGGGTTTGAATTTACCGGCCTTGAGTTCGATTACCACATAGCACCTCAGCTTGAGGTGATAAAACAGCAGGTCGACGAAAAACTCCTCGCCCCCTACGTCCAGCAATACTTGCCGTCCCACGAAGGCAAAACCGGCGCCCAGCTCCAGCAAAAAATCGGTGACATGTTTGACCAGGGCGTTTTCGATTTCACGCTCCTGCGCGTCAAGGGTCAGGCCCAGGAAGTCGAAACGGTAAGGATCTTTAAGTGATTCGCGAGCCAGGTCGGATTGGGCTTTGGGCAGCAGTCCCTCGAAGTTGCTGACCGCATTGCCGCTGCGTTCCAGCAGGCGACCCTCGATTTGCATCACCAGGATGTTGCGCGACCAGTTGTGTTCGATGGCCTGTGCGATGTACCAGCGACGGGTTTCAGGGCCGGGCAACCTGTCCAGCAACACCAGATTATGGCCCCAAGGCAATTGTGCAGCAGCCTGTTGCACAAATTCGGAATCTGGCCACGCCTCCGCAAATGCACGCATGTATTTCAGGTTGCGCGGCGAAAAACCCTTCATCTCCGGAAACGCTGAGCGCAAATCCTGCGCCAGTCGCTCAATCACCTTGGTGCCCCAGCCCTGCCGCGCTTGCCGGGTCAAAATATCCTGGCCGATTTGCCAGTACAGCAACACCAGCTCGCGGTTTACCGCCAGGGTGGCGCGCTGTTGGGCGGAGTGGATTCGACCCTTGAGATCAGTCAGCCAGTCGCTGTATCCCTCGGGTGGTGTGATCAGGCTGTCGGGGGTCTCACTCATTCCTTTTCCCTCGTGGGTTTGGCAGGCGGCCGATAGTAGCGAGGGAAAAATGCATGATGGGCCAGCAGAATGCTTTCGATACAAATCAACTGGAACCCTTCACGAGAGAGCCTTCATGCAGATCAAAAGGTGCCCCGCCGTGCCCGCTGTGGTCAAATGAGCCGGTCACTTCCATGGTTATTCCTGATCTATGAACGCCACACCCACCGACGACAGCCAGGCATCCACCGGGGACCGCATCCTGTTCCTGCTCAAGACCCGTGGCCCCTTGAAAACCACGGACCTGGCGGCGCTGCTGGACATCACCTCCGAAGCCGCTCGCCAGCAGATCCAGAAATTGCAGGTCGCGGAGTTGATCGTCGGTGTGTCGGCCCCCATCTCGGGCGCCGGTCGGCCATCCCTGAAGTGGACGCTGACCGAAACCGCCCAGGGCAAATTCCCGGACTCCCATAGTGTTCTGACCTTGCACCTGATCGAGTCCATCGAAGGGATTTTTGGCAGCGAAGGCGTGGAAAAAGTCATCGCCAGCATGGAGGCGACCGCCAAGCACGAATACATCCAAGCTTGCTCCGTCGCATCCAGCTTGCAGGAGAAAGTCGAGATCCTGGTGCAGATTCGCGAGCGCGCCGGGTATATGGCGCAGATGGAGCCGCTGGACAATGGCTGGCTATTGGTGGAAAACCACTGCCCCATCTGCGTAGCAGCCCGTAAATGCCAGGGGTTTTGCCGCTCGGAGTTGCAGATTTTCCAGGCAGCGCTGGGCGATGAGAATGTGGTGGAACGCTGCGAGCATTTGATCTCCGGGGATCGACGCTGCGCCTACAGCATCCAGCCTCGCCGCCCGTAAGAAAGAGGCTGCGATGGGCTGCGCAGCAACCGCAATTCCAGCGCCGCAGTGTCCCGGATACACCAACGGTTCAGGACTCACAACTGCTGCGCAGTCCATCGCAGCCTAAGCCTCAGGCCGAAGTCAGGCCCATTGCAGGTTGAACAGTGCGAACGCCAACAGCGCCCAGATCGCCAGCACCAAGTGCGTCAGCTGCAAGCCCTCCTGGCGAATCCAGTAGCCAAACCACAAGCCTCCCAGCAGCATCGCAAACACGAAAGCCGAGAAGCCGCTGAGGGCGAGATTGAGCCATGGCCGGGCGGCCGAGAGGCCATCACCGAGGATCAACTGGTAGCTGCCGGTCCATGCCGCCACTGCCGCGATAACTTGCAGCGCCAACACAATCAGCAGGGCCAATTGATGCAGGCGCGGGGAACGCACAGCGCGCCTCAACAGAGGGATGTCGATGGCCGGAGCCTGGTGCAGTGGCGCCATGGCCATGGTCGCGCCCACCGCACCGACCGAGCTGCGAAAAGCCTGCCCGTTGTTGACCACGGCGAGGGTCAGCCAGACACTCAAGCCTAAAGCCTGCGTACCTAGGAACAACCCGGCAGAACCACCCGGCAGCCATGCCTCTTCGCTCATCCAAAACTCCTTGTTCGCCGACAGCGAAAATCAGGTCTTGGGCCTATATCCAAGAACATATTTGGATAATACGTAACGCCGCCTTAATTACACAAGCTAATACTTTCTTAATTGATCAGTCCACACCCTGATCACGGCGCCTGCTCAGCATCGAACTGCTCCCGGGCACGCCTGAATCCGTTGGCGTTTTCCACCACCCACGTCCACAACGGAATCATGTGCACCAGCAGCTGTTTGCCCAGCTCCGACAGCTGGTATTCAACCTTGGGCGGCACCTCCTGAAAGTCGTGACGCGACACCAGGCCATCGCGCTCCAGCTGGCGCAACGTGCGCGTGAGCATGCGCTGGGTAACGCCCTCCATGCGGCGGCCAATCTCGGCGTGACGCAGGCGCCCGTTGACCCCTAGCAGGTGCACGATGCCCAACGACCAGCGGTTTCCCGCATGGGTCAGCACCTGGCGCTTGAGCCCGTCTTCATCGGCGCTAAGGGCTTCGCAGGCGGCTTGTGAGCGCCTGATGATCTCGTCGTTGTCCACCTTCTACTCCCGGTATCACTGGTGTGCCTTCTTATGCCCCGTCGGCAATTCTGCAAGCATGGCATGACTTTCAACCGAATCGAGAACCCTATGACTGCTTCGATCCTTGTACTGGGCGCCGGCGAACTTGGCCTGGCGGTACTGCGCCAACTGTCACGCCTGGCTGCACCGCAAAATGTGCCTGTGACGGTGTTGCTGCGCCCCTCCACACTGAACTTCCCCGACCCCGCCAAACAGCAGGAAATCACCGAGCTGCGCGCCCTGGGCATTGAGCTGCTGGCCGGTGACCTGGCAAACGGCTCCGAGGCCGAACTGGCAACGGTGTTCGCCGACTATCAAACCGTGATCAGTTGCATCGGCTTTGCCGCAGGCCCCGGCACCCAGCGCAAGCTGACCCGCGCGGTCATCGCAGGCGGCGTGAAGCGATATGTACCGTGGCAGTTCGGCGTGGACTACGACGTGATCGGCCGCGGTTCGGCCCAGGACCTGTGGGACGAACAGCTTGATGTGCGCGACTTGCTGCGTGACCAACAGGGCACGCAATGGGTGATTGTCTCCACCGGGATGTTCACCAGCTTCCTGTTTGAGCCGTCCTTCGGCGTCGTCGACCTGGCGCAGAATACCGTGCATGCACTGGGAGACTGGGAAACCGCGGTCACCGTCACCACCCCTGAGGACATCGGCCTGCTGACGGCGCGGATCCTGTTCAGCGAGCCGGCGATCACCAATCAGGTGGTGTACACCGCCGGCGACACCCTGACCTACGGCGAGCTGGCAGATACCGTGGATGCGCAACTGGGGCTCACCCTCAAACGCGAACGCTGGTCGGTGCCGTACCTGGAAGCGGAACTGGCCGCTGCACCCGAGGACAATCTGATGAAATACCGGGTGGCCTTCGCCCAAGGTAACGGCGTGGCCTGGGACCCCGCCGTCACCTTCAATGCCCAACAGCAGATTGCCGTAACCAGCGTTGCCCAGTGGATCGAGCAAAACCTCAAGGCACCGGCAACCACCCGCTGAACCTTCCCTGGCTATCCAGCGCGCACCAGGCGAAATCCCCCGGAAACGGCGGCAAGTTTTGCAGCAGTACGCCGCTGCCCTGCTTCCAGTCCACCACCTGCAGGGGTGAACCTTGCCAGGCCAGGACCAGGCCCCGGGCCTGGCTGGTGTCATCGTTGACCCAACGGGCTGCCGCCGCCGTCATGAACGCTTCGATGGGTTCTTCATCGATCTGCGTGCGATACACCGAACCGAGCAACCAACGGCACACACTCACGTGGTAGGTCCAGTTCAGGGAGGGACGGTTGCGGTAAGCCCAGGTCATGAAACTGCGAAACAGGTTCAAGCCCTCCGGTGGGTCGAGCTTGAGCAAACCGGGACAGATGTCGAACAAGGTGTGCCAGTACGGCAGCAACCGTGCGTCCAGGTGGACGAAACAACGGGCGTTACTCGGGTATTCGACAGACGGCAACAACACGTTGCCGCGCGACGGACGGCGCGACGCCTTGCTGACCAGGCGGGCAGCGCCGGAAGGCAGGATAGAGCTCATGGAACGCACTCACACTCGTGACGATAGAACGCCTCCTGGTAACAGGAGGCCCAAGGCACACGTCAGAATGCAGGGGAAGCGCGAGGGTTGGCCGAGGGCCAGGAGTACCGCGGAGGCGCCTTGTTACGCTGCTCATGGGCCGGGCGTGGCTTTTGCCCCAGGCCCAACAACCAGGCCAGGCAAAACAGGAAGACGATGCCCAGGGTCACGGCGGAGCACACCGGGCAGGCGAAGAAGTTCGACCAGCTGCTGGCCGTCGGATTACCCAGGCCGGCATCCGAGGCCGGCGCCTTGGTGCCCAGGCTTGAACAGAACTGCCCGCCCAGGCCATTGAGCTCCAGGCCCATCATCTGCCCATGGCCCAAACCGCAGACGAACACATTGAACAGGACGCAAAAATACAGAGTCCAGGCAATGAGCGAACGGTCCGGGCGGGTCAGTTTCATGGCGGCGACTTTATCACAGCTCCGACATTTGGCCTTGCCCTGCCATGCCTGTGACAGAACGTCGCAGATTACGCCCGCAGCCCCAGGTTGTTAGAATGCCACGCTCTCCTCGCCTGATTTAACGCTTCGTGGTACCCAGGCGCTTCACAGGATGCACAGTTGATGAGTACGTTATTCACCCGCCGCAAAGTCCTCTCCGGCATGGGATTGCTGGGACTGGGCCTGCTGGCCGGCTGTGACAACAGCCCGAAACTGAACTTCAAGTACGGCAAGGATCTGAGCGACAAGATCATGGGCCGTACCTTCAAGCTCAAGAACACTGACGGCGAAACCGTCACCTTGAGTTCCTTCCGCGGCTTGATGCCGGTGGTGTTCTTCGGCTTCACCCAATGCCCGGCCGTGTGCCCGACTACACTGGCGCGCATGGCCCAGGCGAAAAAACTGATGGGCCGCGACGGCAAGATCATGCAGGTGGTGTTTATCACCCTCGATCCGGAACGCGACACACCCGAGATTCTCGACGCCTACGTCAAGGCCTTCGACCCGAGTTTCGAAGCGCTGTACGGCACCCCGGAAGAAATCGCTGTGGCTGCCAAGGAATTCGGGATCTTTTATGAAAAGATCCCCGCCGGCGATAGCTACACCCTCTCCCACACCGCCACCAGCTTTGTGTTCGACACCCGGGGCACCCTGCGCCTGGGCCTGTCTGCCTCGCTTAACGCCAAAGAGTGCGCAGAAGACCTGCTCACCGTCATGGAGGTCTGCTAATGACTGCCGTTCAACACCTCAAACGCTTCGCCCTCGGTCTTTCCCTGCTGGGCCTCGCCGCACACGCCAGCGCACAGGCAGTGGTCACCGACGCCTGGGTACGCGCCTCGGTACCGGGCCAGCCGTCCAGCGGCGCGTTCATGACCGTTACGGCCGACACCGACAGCAAACTGCTCAGCGTGGCTTCGCCGATCGCCAAGACCGTGCAGATCCATGAGATGACCATGAAGGACGACGTGATGCGCATGGGCCCGGTGGACTCGGTTGCTTTGCCCGCCGGCAAGGCCGTCAAGCTCGACCCGGACGGCTATCACGTGATGCTGATCGACCTCACCGCCCAGATCAAGGAAGGCGACCAGGTGCCACTGACCGTCACCGTGGAAAATGCCAAGGGTGAAAAGCAGTCGATTGAAGTGAAGGCCGAAGCCCGTGCGTTGAATGCAATGGAGACGATGGATCACAGCAAAATGCATTGATCGCCGTT
>NZ_JAXCIS010000029.1:0-3208 GCF_034044025.1 Pseudomonas sp. SED1 | reverse complement strand
CGCCACAGGACAGGCCAAAGGCCCCTAGCCACAGGGAACCGCCACACGTCAGCGTACGGCGCTGACTCCATCCAGGGTCGAAAACGAGGTGTCCTTGGCCGTCAGCAAAAAGTCGCGCATGTACGGCGCATCCAGCATGTCGGCGCGAATCCCGGCGTACAGCGTGGCGAACAAGCCTTTCTCCCCCAGCCGCTTGGCCTTCACATAACCCCGGGAGCTGTATTCATGCAGTGCCCAGTGGGGCATGCCGCACACGCCGCGACCGCTGGCCACCAACTGCATCATCATCACCGTCAGTTCCGAGGTGCGTACCTGGGCCGGTTCCACGTCGGCCGGTTCCAGGAAACGGGTGAAGATGTCCAGGCGATCGCGCTCCACCGGGTAGGTGATCAGGGTTTCGCTGATCAGGTCTTCGGGCACGATGTACGGCTTGTTCGCCAGCGGGTGCTGATTGGCCACGGCGAGCATGGCTTCGTAGGTGAACAACGGCACATAGGTGATGCCCGGCAGTTCCAGCGGGTCGGACGTCACCACCAAGTCCAGGTCGCCACGGGCCAGGGCCGGTAACGGCGCGAAGGCGAAGCCGGAGGCCAGGTCCAGTTCCACTTCTGGCCAGGCGTCGCGGAACTGGTCGATGGTGGGCATCAGCCACTGGAAACAGCTATGGCACTCGATGGCCATGTGCAAACGCCCGGCCGTGCCACCGGCCAGGCGTGCGATGTCGCGTTCGGCGCCGCGCAGCAAGGGCAGGGTGGCGTCCGCCAGTTGCAGCAGGCGCAGGCCGGCGCTGGTGAAGCGCAGTGGCTTGGTTTTGCGCACGAATAACTGCATGCCCAGGCGTTCTTCAAGCTCCTTGAACTGGTGGGACAGGGCCGATTGCGTCAGGTGCAAGCGCTCAGCGGCTTCCACCAGGCTGTCGGCTTCGCGCAAGGCGTGCAGGGTCTTGAGATGGCGGATTTCGAGCACGGGGTCTCCATGAATATAACTTGTGACAAATTCGGATCGGTTGAGTTTGTCTCATGTTGTTATGCCTGTCGACCGTCGTGCTCAAGTTCGGGGGGGCCTTCACGGTCGGTCAGCAGCAACGCCAGTTAGCACGTCCCGGCGGGGCGTGCGCCGTTAGAGGTGTGACCGGGTTGAGAACTGCCTGCAACGGCAGGAGTTGCTCGGTACTCAGTTGCCCTTGGGCTTAGGCCAGTTGTCCGCAGTGCGGGAGCAGGCTTTGATAGAGAGGTATCGAGACGACCATTGAGCGGCAGTCACGAAATTGTCACGCAACTGTGGCAGCGCGCTTGTACAAAGTTCATCAGACTCGCGCTCTACTGGGGTTCTGCGTTTCGGTGTTTTTCATGCGCGTGTTGTTTTTCATGGCCGCTCTATTGTTCGGCCTGCCGTCCTTTGCGGCTTCTCGATGTGATGTAAATGTGCCGACCCAACGGGTCGATCTGGAACAGGTAAGCCTGGCCTACCAGAGCATTGGTCGCGCCTCCGACCCGGCCTTGTTGCTGGTGATGGGCCTGGGCGGGCAGTTGATTCACTGGCCGGACGAAGTGGTGGTGGCCCTGTGTGAGCAGGGCTTTCGGGTGATTCGCTATGACAACCGTGACGTTGGCTTGTCTACCTGGCGCCAGGCACCGGCCAGCGCCAACCTGACGTTCGAAGTCCTGCGCTACAAACTCGGCCTGCCGGTGGCGGCGCCCTACACCCTGACGGACATGGCCGACGACGCGTTGGGCTTGATGGACGGCTTGCACATCCAGCAATTCCACGTGCTGGGCGCGAGCATGGGCGGGATGATCGCCCAGCACCTGGCGGCCATGGCACCGCAACGGGTGGAAAGCCTGACCCTGATCATGACCAGCTCCGGCGCCGAAGGCCTGCCGGCACCGAGTGCGGCGTTGGTGCAACTGTTGTCACGGCGCAGCGCGCCCAATCGTGAAGTGGCCCTGGAACAACAGGCCGACCTGCTGGCGGCGCTGGGCAGTCCTTATGTGAAGGATGATCGCAAGGTGTTGCTGCAGCAGGCGGCGCAGTCTTACGACCGGGCGTTCAACCCCGAGGGTGTGAAGCGCCAGATCATGGCGATCCTCGCTGAGCCCAGCCGGGTGGCGCTGCTCAACCAGCTGCGGGTGCCGACCCTGGTGGTGCATGGCACGGCCGACCCGCTGCTGCCGGTGATGCATGGGGTTCACCTCGCGGCGCATATCCAGGGCAGCCAGTTGCGGCTGATCCCGGGGTTAGCCCATCGCTTTCAGGAGGCGTTCAAGGCGCCGTTGCTGGCGGCGGTTTTGCCCTATTTGCAAGCGCATCGTGAGGATGCGGCGCATTGGGCGCAGATCGACCCGGTGGTACCTGCGAAGGTTTTGTAAGGGCTTGACGGGGTGTATCGTGGGGCCTTTCCGGCGTTTAATGCCAGCGAGGTTGCCTAGTCATGAGTACTCCCCTGAAGATCGATTTCGTCAGCGACGTGTCCTGCCCCTGGTGCATTATCGGCCTGCGTGGCTTGACCGAAGCCCTGGACCAACTGGGCCCGGAGGTGCAGGCCGAGATTCATTTCCAGCCTTTTGAGCTGAACCCGAACATGGCTGCTGAAGGGCAGAACATTACTGAGCACATCACTGAGAAATACGGCTCCACGGCTGAGCAGTCCCAGGCTAACCGGGCGCGGATTCGTGACATGGGCGCGGAGTTGGGGTTTGCGTTTCGTACTGATGGGCAGAGTCGTATCTACAACACGTTTGATGCGCATCGTTTGTTGCATTGGGCGGGGCTTGAGGGGTTGCAGTACAACCTCAAGGAAGCGCTGTTCAAGGCGTACTTTACGGATCAGCAGGACCCGTCGGATCACGGGACGTTGGCGGGGATTGCCGAGGGTGTTGGGTTGGATCGCGTACGGGCTGAAGCGATTCTGGCCTCGGATGAATATGCCGCCGAGGTGCGGGAGCAGGAGCAGTTGTGGGTGTCTCGCGGGGTGACTTCTGTGCCTACGATCGTGTTTAACGATCAGTATGCGGTGAGTGGTGGGCAGCCGGCTGAGGCGTTTGTCGGGGCGATTCGGCAGATTATCAGTGAGGGGGGCAAGGGCTGATCGGTGTACATATCCGTTTCTTCGGTAACGGCTGCCTATGGTTCCGCTCTTACAGCGGGTCACTTTTGAAAAGCGCAAAAGTAACCAAAACGCTCTGCCCCGCCTGTCGGCGCCTCGCCT
>NZ_JAXCIS010000028.1:0-5829 GCF_034044025.1 Pseudomonas sp. SED1 | reverse complement strand
AAGCCCGCTCCCACATTTTAGTCCGCGTCGTCCAGGTACCTGAGCGCCAACCGCTCCGTCGCCATCCTCGCCGGCATCAAAAGATGCGGCGCCACCAGCATCATGATCTGGTACACCACCACCCGCACCTCACCTGCACGGTCGAGAATCCGTTGGTAATCCAGGGAAAACAGCAGGGTCATGGTGATCTGTTCCACCAACTGCCCCAGCGCCTGGGTGTCACTGACCAATTGCCCATCCGTCTTGAGCCTGGCCAGCAACGAGGCCAGGGTGCGCTTGAGCGCCGTCAGCAAGGTGCGAATACCCTTGGCCAGTTTCGGCAAGCGCCCCGCCAGATTCGACAAGTCCTGGAACAGAAACCGGTAGTGCGCCATGCGCTCCACGATCAGGTGCAGAAACAGCCAGTAATCCTCGGCCGCCAGTTGCGCGTTCTCGGGCGGGTCGAGCAACGGCGCCAACTCGGCCTGGAAACGCTCGAACAGCCCGAGCACCAGCGGCTCCTTGCCATGGAAGTGGTAATAGAGGTTGCCGGGGCTGATCCCCATTTCATTGGCCACCTCCATGGTCGACACGTTCGGCTCGCCCTTGTGGTTGAACAACTGCAAGGCACATTCAAGGATACGGTCGCGGGTCTTCATCCAGTCTTCTTAAGGTCTAGGTTGGGCTCAGCGGACCCGCACATACGTGCCCGGCGCCGCTTCCATCGGTGGGTAATTCTGGTTGCCCAGGGCGGTCAGGGTTTCGCGCTGCACACCGGAGCGCTGCTGGATCCACGCCAGCCAATTGGGCCACCAACTGCCCTCGACATGAGCGGCGTCGTAGTACCAGGCACGCGGGTCGCTGCTCAGCTTGAGGTTCTCGACGTAGTTCGCCTTGGGATTGCCTGGCGGGTTGAGGATGCTCTGGATATGCCCGCTGTTGGACAGAATGAAGCGCTTGTCGCCGCCCAGCAGTTGGGTGGAGCGGTACACCGCGTCCCACGGCGTGATGTGGTCGTTGATCCCGCCCACGCTGAAGCTGTCCACCGTGACCTTCTGCAAGTCGATGGGCGTGCCGCAGACTTCCAGGCCACCGGGATGGCTCAGCGGGTTGTGCTTGAAGAAGTCCAGCAAGTCGCCATGCAGCGCGGCGGGCAGGCGGGTGTTGTCATTGTTCCAGTACAGGATGTCGAACGCCGGAGGTTCCTTGCCCAGCAGGTAGTTGTTGATCCAGTAATTCCAGATCAGGTCGTTGGGACGCATCCAGGCGAACACCTTGGCCATGTCGCGGCCGTCGAGCACGCCTTGTTGATAGGAACGGCGCTTGGCGGCTTCCAGGGTTTGTTCGTCGGCGAACAGGGTGGCGGGGCTGTCAATCTGGCTGTCCAGCAGGCTCACGAGGTAGCTGGCGCTGGAGATGCGGCGCAACTGGCGCTTGGCCTGCAGATGGCCTTGCAGCGCAGCGATGGTCAGGCCACCGGCGCAGGCGCCCATCAGGTTGACCTCGCGGGCGCCGGTGATTGCGCGGCACACGTTCAGCGCTTCTTCCAAAGCCGCTACGTAGGTGGAAAGGCCCCATTCGCGGTGGCGTACATCCGGGTTGCGCCAGCTGACCATGAATACTTGCAGGCCGTTTTTCAGGGCGAACTGGACGAAGCTGTTGTTCGGGCTCAGGTCGAAAATGTAGTACTTGTTGATTTGCGGCGGCACCACCAGCAGCGGCTTGGCGTACTGTTTTTCGCTCATGGGCTTGTACTGGATCAACTCCAGCAGTTCGTTGCGAAAAACCACCGAGCCGGGCGTGGTAGCCACCGTCTTGCCGACTTCAAAGGCCTGCTTGGTGACCTGCCTCGGCAAGCCATTGTTGTGCAGCAGATCATCGAACAGGTTGCTGACGCCACGCACCACGCTGTTGCCGCCGGAGTTGAGCAACTCCTTGATCGCCAGCGGGTTGAGCATCGTGTTGGACGGCGACACTGCATCGTTGAGCAGGGAAAAGGCAAATTGCGCCCGGGCCCGGTCGTCGGCGCTCAGGTTGCTGTCGTCGATCCAGTGGCGGGTTTGTTTTTGCCAGCTCAAGTAGGCTTGCAGGCTGCGCCGATAAAACGGGTTGAGCTGCCAGGTCGGGTCGGCGAAACGGCTGTCGGCCGGGTTCGGCTCGTGCACCGTTTCTCCGAGCAGCACACGGCCCAATTGCCCGCCTAACTTCAGGGCGTGGCGGGCGGTGTGCACCGGGTTGCGCAAGCCATGTGCGGCAACGCTGCGCAGAGTCGAGAGCAAATCCCGGCCGCGCAGGCCGGTGATCGCGCTTTGTGCATTGATGAACGCGGCGGGTGTGGGCACCGGGTTCGATACGGGTCTTTCTCGCATGCGCCAACACTCCTTCGTTAAGCCATCAACTAGCACGCCAATTCAGAACCATAGTTGGTTCTGGCCAAGTTGCGCGGCGCGGTCGTCCTGACCGCCGCCGTCTAAAGTGCGGGTTGCGGGTGAATCACCGCCCTCAGGCGTTCCTCCTGGAGAAATTTCATGATGATCGGCGCCACAGCCTCGGCCCGGGTAATCAGGAACAGATGACCGTCGTCGATGATGTGCAGTTGGGCGTTGGGTATGCGCCAGGCCAGCATGCGCATGTTGATCAGCGGGATCAGCGGGTCGTCATCGCCAGCCAGCACCAGGGTCGGTTGCTTGATCTTGTGTAGCCAGTGGATGCTGGTCCAGCCAAGCCCGGCGAACAGTTGCCAGTAGTAACCCAGCTTGCCGGCCGAACGCACTTTGCTGGCGTGTTCGGCGGCCAGCTTCGAATCCCGACGGAAGGAGCCGCCGTAGATCATCGGGGCAATGCGCACCACATGGGACGGCTGGATATAACGCCGGGGGCTGGCCATCAGCCACAATACTTTCGGTTTGCCCGGTACCATAAAGGCGCCGGCGGCGGTGGCGGCGAGAATCAGCTTCTTGCAGCGCTCCGGGTAGTCATACGCGAACTGCTGCGCCAGCGCCCCGCCCCAGGAAACGCCCACCACGTTGACCTGGCCATAGTCCAGGTAATCGAGCATGCGCGCGGTGAGCTTGGCCAGGCCGGGAAAGCGATAAGGCCGGCTGGGGGTCGACGAACCGCCGACGCCCGGCACATCAAAGGCAATCACTTCCAGGTCCGGGTCCAGGGCCTGGACGAACGGAAACACCAGCTCAAGGTTGGCGCCGATGCCGTTGAAAATCAGCAGCGGCGTCAAGTGAGGCTTGCCCGGGCGTACCGCTGTGCGGATGGCTTGGCCATCCAGGTCGATGGTACGGAAGATGAACGGTTGCGGCATGGGCTTACCCTGCAAAATGGCGCGCTATTCCCTGTCTGAACTCGGTCAGTGTGGGAGCGGGCTTGCTCGCGAAGGCGGTGAATCAGTCTCCAGATGCATCAACTGACACACCGCCTTCGCGAGCAAGTCGAATCGTCGCACCGCCGCTCCCACATTGACCGAGTTCCAGTCACAAAAGTGTGTGTGCTCTATCGTTCATGTACATAAGTGCCCGGCGCCGCTTCCGCCGCTGCGTACGCTTTATTACCCAAGCTTGCGGGCGCCTTCTTCAACTTGCCCGAGCGCTCCGCCTGCCAGGCCTGCCAATGCAGCCACCACGAGTCGGTGTGCTTGGTGGCGTTCTCCTGCCAGTCCAGCGCCTTGCCCGGCATCGTGTCGCTGGTCTGGTAGCGCGACTTGGGGTTGCCCGGCGGGTTCAGGATGCTCTGGATATGCCCGCTGCTGGACAACACAAACTCGACCTTGCCGCCAAACAGCTGCGCCGACTTGTAGCAGGACTGCCACGGCGTGATGTGGTCGTTGGTGCCTGCCAGGGAATAGATATCGGCGGTGACCTGCTTCAGGTCGATCGGCGTGCCGCACACTTCCAGGGCGTTGGCGCGTATCAGCGGGTTGTTCTTGAACAGCTCGATCAGGTCGCCATGGAACGCGGCCGGCAAGCGGGTGGTGTCGTTGTTCCAGAAGAGGATGTCGAACACCGGTGGCTCGTTGCCCAGCAGGTAGTTGTTGACCCAGTAGTTCCAGATCAGGTCATTGGGGCGCATCCAGGCAAACACCTTGGCCATGTCGCGGCCTTCCAGCACGCCGGCCTGGTAGGAATGGCGCTTGGCTGCTTCAAGGGTCTGTTCGTCGACGAACAGCGCCACCTGGGTGTCCAGGGTGGTGTCCAGCACGCTCACCAGCAGAGTCAGGGCGTTGACCTTCTTCTCGCCCAGCGCCGCGTAGTGGCCCAGCAGGGCGGTGCAGGTGATGCCGCCGGAGCAGGCGCCGAGCATGTTGATGTCTTTGCTGCCGGTGATCGCGCTCACCACATCGACCGCTTCTTTCAGCGCCTCGATATAGGTCGACAGGCCCCACTCGCGCTGGGCCTTGGTGGGGTTGCGCCAACTGACGATAAACGTTTGCTGGTTATTGCGCAGGCAGAAGCGCGCCAGGCTCTTGTCCGGGCTCAGGTCGAATACATAGAATTTGTTGATCTGCGGCGGCACCACCAGCAGCGGGCGTTCGTACACCTGCTCGGTGATCGGCCGGTACTGGATCAGCTCCAGCACATCGTTGCGAAACACCACGGCGCCTTCGGTGGTGCCCAGGCTCTTGCCCACTTCAAAGGCGCCCATGTTGACCTGGCTCGGCATGCCGCCGTTGTGCACCATGTCCTTGGCCAGGTGGGACAGGCCATCCAGCAGGCTCTTGCCGCCGGTTTCAAAGAAGCGTTTGACCGCCGCCGGGTTGGCCGCGCTGTTGGTGGGCGCCATGGCTTCGGTCATCAGGTTGATGACGAAGTGGCCGCGGCTGATGTCGTGTTCCGACAGGTTGCTGTCACCGATCCAGTCGTGCAGCTCCTTGCGCCACGCCAGGTAGGTTTGCAGGTAACGTTTGTAGAGCGGGTTCTGGGTCCACGCCGGGTCGTTGAAACGGCGGTCGTCGGCCTCGGGTGTCAGCTGTGATTTGCCGAACACCACGTTCTTCAATTCGACGCCGAAATGGGCGACGTGCTTGACGCTGTGCAACGGTTGTTTGATGGCCTGGGTCAGCACCATCCGAGCGGATGCCAGTAAATCCTTTTTCCGTAACGCGATGATCGGGTTCAGCCCCAGGGTGTTTTCCGAGGCTTGGCGTTTCAAGTCATCGTTGTTCTTGTTACTCATCTACGACGCTCCATTGTCCGACAGACGAGTACCGGGTACCGCTGTGTACCACTACTTGCGACACAGCACAGCCTGGTACTACTGCTCGGGTGACCGTTAATACCGCATCGTCAAATGCAGGGAACTTGCCAGTTCCATTGGTTACCCGAGTTTAATTTTTTTCGCAAGCGGGCCAATCGTTGGCCACGACAGAGTGGCATTCAAGCAGATGGAATTAGAAAATGCCCACTAATGAGCAAGAGGCCTGAGCTAGAGCATCAGCCGCACGACCGACTGGTTCGGGTCGCGGGTTTTTCCGGCGGCTTTCAGTTCGGCAAGATAGTCAGCCCACAGCGCGTCCTGACGCACGGCAAGTTGATAGAGGTAGTCCCAGGTGAACAATCCACTGTCATGGCCATCGTCGAAGGTCAATTTCAGTGCGTATTGGCCGGCGGGTTCAATCTTGGTCAAACCGACATTGAGCTTGCCAAATTGCAGGATCGGTTTGCCGTGGCCCTGGACCTCAGCGGAGGGGGAGTGCACCCGAAGAAATTCGGCGGGCAGTTGATACACCTCGTCAGGACCGTAGGTAAGGCCCAGTGTCCTGGAGGCTTTGTGCAGGTTGATCGCGGTAGGCAGTTTGGTCATTTGGGGAACCGCTCAGAGATGATCCTGAAGGAACCGGCT
>NZ_JAXCIS010000027.1:0-8172 GCF_034044025.1 Pseudomonas sp. SED1 | reverse complement strand
TTGCGGTGTTCTCTAGAACTTAGTTCTTCACCACTTCCTCAAGGGTGAAACGCCCCAGCGGGTTTTGCAGGAAGTTGCTCACGTTCTTGCGTGAGATGTTGATGTACGGGCTGTAGTAAAGATCGATCCAGTTCACATCCTGTTTCGCCATTTTCTGCAGGTCGACGTACATCTGCTCACGCTTGACCGGATCCGCCTCGATCCGTGCGGCCGCCACCAGGTCCTTGACCTTGTCGTTCTTGTAGCGAGTCATGTAGTTCTGGTTGGTGTCGTGGCCCAGCACGAAGGTGGTCTTCTGGTCCGGGTCGAGGATGTCGTTGGTCCAGTACATCACCGAAATGTCGTATTCGCCGTCCACCAGCATCTGCCAGCTTTGGGTCGGGTCGACCTTTTGCAGGTTGGCCGTCACGCCGACCTTGGCCAACTGATCCTTGATCATCACCGCAATCTGCTCGTCGGCTTCGTTGCCGGCGTTGACCACGTAGTTCAACTTCAAGTCCTGGGCACCGGCGGCGGCCAGCAGTTTCTTGGCTTCGGTCGGGTCATAAGGGCGTTGCAGGTTGTTGGCGTAGTGGTACAGCGAGCCTTTTGGGATGTAGGAATAGGCCACGGTGCCCTGGCCGAAGGTGGCGGTTTTCACCAGCGATTGTTTATCGATGGCCATGTCCAGCGCCTGACGCACTTCCGGCTTGGCCAACAGGCCGTGGGCATGGTTGATCAACAGGTGATCTTCACGGGTCGACGGGTCGGAGTGGACCACCACGTTCTTGTCTTTCTTAAGCTCTTCAACCCGGGAGAACGGGACGAAGATCGCCGTGTCCAGTTCGTTGTTCTGCACCATGCGCATGCGCGTGTTGTCGTCGGTGACCGACACCCACTCCACGCCATCCAGGCTCACGTTACTGGCCTGCCAGAAGTTCGGGTTCTTCTTCAGGATCACCCGATCGCCCTTGCGCCACTCTTCCACGGTAAACGCGCCGGAGGTCACCGGGTTTTCCGAGTAGGCGTCTTCGCCCATCTTGGTCATGGCTTTTTCCGACAGGATCGACACCGTCGGCGAAGCGAGTTGCGAGAGGAAGGCGACCGCCGGGGTTTTCAAGGTCACGACCAGCGTCTGCGGATCAGCAGCCTTGGCGGTGTTGATCAGGCTGAACGGGTCGCTCCACAGCGAGGCCTTGTTGTCGCGAATGCGCAACAGGCTGAAGGCGGCGTCGTCAGCAGTGATCGGCGAGCCATCCGAGAACTTCGCGGCCCGCAGTTTAAAGGTGTACGTCAGGCCGTCCTTGGAAATGTCCCAGCTTTCTGCCAGCCCCGGCTCCATCTTGGTGCCCAGGTTATCCACGCGTACCAGGGTGTCGTAAACGTTGGCGAACACCCAGGTGTCGCGGTTCTGCGCGCTTTTGATCGGGTCAAACGTGGTGCTGTCTTCGCGGCAACCGATGGTGAGTACACCGGCCGCATGGGCGATACCGGCGGTCAGCGACCACGCAGTGAGCGTGGCGGCGGCGAGCAACTTCAAGTGACGGGATTGCATGTCATAACTCCTTGTCTATAACGGCGGTTGTTCATGATCGGCAGGAAGGGTTCAAAGCAAAGGTTCTTCAAGCACGCAACTGTACCGATGCGTTTGCACAACGTGAGTCGGCGGCAATACCTCGGCACACACGGCTCGTGCATGCCGGCAACGCGGGTGAAAGGCGCAACCACTGGGCAATTTCAGCGGGCTCGGCGGCTCGCCCGGCAACGGTTCGCTGGGCAGTGGGCGGTACGGATCAATCTCCGGGATCGCCTGGATCAACGCTGCGGTGTAGGGATGGCGCGGCGTGGTGAATACCGCTTCCACCGGGCCTTCCTCGACGATTTTCCCCAGGTACATCACTGCCACCCGGTCGCACAGGCGGCGGACGATGGCCAGGTCGTGGGCGATAAACAGGATCGCCAGGTTCATGCGCTGTTGCAGTTCCAGCAGCAGGTTGATGATCTGGCCCTGGATCGACACATCCAGGGCAGCCACGCATTCGTCGGCGATGATCAGCCGTGGCTCCACTGCCAGCGCCCGGGCGATGCCGACGCGCTGGCACTGGCCGCCGCTGAGAGAGCCAGGCTTGCGGCTGGCGAGTTCGGGGCGCAGGCCTACGAGGTCGAGTAATTTGTCGACCCGGCGTGGAATGTTTTCTGACGCCACCTTGCGCTGCACCCGCAGGACTTCGGCGATGGTTTCGCCGACCGTCAGACGCGGGTTCAGGGCCGCGTAGGGATCCTGGAAGATCATCGCCGTCTCGTGCCGCAAACGCGCGATGTCGACAGGCCCGGCGTGGGCCATGTCGATGCCGTCAAACACCACCTGCCCGGCGCTGATCGGGTTGAGGTGCAGGATCGCCCGCCCCAGGGTGCTTTTCCCGCTGCCGGACTCACCCACCAACCCAAGGGTTTCGCCAGCAGCCAGAGTCAACGACACGCCGTTGACCGCCCTCACCCACTGTTTATTCAGGCCAAATAGGCCACTGCCGGAGGCGGCAAAACGCACTTCAAGGTCATTCACCTGTAAAAGCGTCATGGGCGAACTCCCAGGGGATAGTGGCAGGCAACCCGTGCGCCTTCCGGCAACAGCTCGGTGCACAAGCTGCCGACTTGCGGGCATCGCGGGTTGAACCGGCAGCCCTTGGGCAAGGCATCGAGTAACGGCGGTTGCCCGGCAATAGTGCGCAACAAGGCGTGCCCACTGCTGGTGGCGGGCTGGCACTCGATCAGGCCGGCGGTGTACGGGTGTTGCGGGTGTGCCAACAGCTCGTATTTGCTGCCGTGCTCGCACAGGCGGCCGGCGTACATCACGGCGATGGAGTCGCAGGTTTGCGCTACCACGCCGAGGTCGTGGGTGATCATGATGATCGACAGGCCGCGCTGGTCCCGCAGGTCCAGTAACAGGCGCAGGATCTGGGCCTGCACGGTCACGTCGAGGGCGGTGGTCGGCTCGTCGGCGATCAGCACTTTTGGATTGCAGCCCAGGGCTACGGCGATCATCGCCCGCTGGCGCATGCCGCCGGAAAACTCGTGAGGATAGTTGTCGATACGCGCCTGGGGATCCGGAATACCGACCTGGCGCAGCACTTCGATAGCCTGCAATCGCGCGTCTTTTTTCGACGCGCCCTGATGCAGGCGGATGCCCTCGGCGATCTGCTCGCCAATGCGCATCAGCGGGTCGAGGTGGCTGCTGGGGTTCTGGAAAATCATGCCCAGTTGCCCGCCACGAACCGCACGCATGCCAGCGTCATCCAGTGTCAGAAGGTCTTTGCCCGCCAGGCGCACCGAACCGCCCTGCACCCGCAGGTTCGGGGACGGCAGCAAGCGCATCAGCCCGCGACAAGCCATGGTCTTGCCCGAACCGCTTTCGCCCACCAGACCGAGGATTTCACCTTCGGCCAGGTCGAAGGACACCCGGTCCACCAGGGTCACATCGCGCCCGGTGTTGTTGGCGATCACACTCAGGTCCTGCACTTGCAGAAGACTCATGAGCGATCCCCCAGCACTTGCGCCACACCATCGGCCAGCAGGCTGAAACCCATGGCCAATGTCACGATGGCCAGGCCCGGGAAGGTGCAAATCCACCAGGCGGTGGTGATAAACGCCTGGCCTTCGGCAACCATGGTGCCCCACTCGGCGGTCGGCGGTTGCACGCCCAGGCCGAGGTAGCTGACCGCTGCGCCGTTGAGCAGCACCAGCACCGCGTCAGACATGGAAAACACAATCGAGCCGAACATCGCGTTGGGCAACAAATGCCGAAACAGAATGCGCCCATGGCCAAAGCCCAGGCTTTTGGCGGCCAGGGCGAAGTCGCTTTCCTTGAGCACCAGGATTTGCGAGCGGATCAGCCGCGCGTAGGACACCCAGCCCACCAGCGCCATGGCGATATAGAAGCTCTTCAAGCCCGGCCCGAGGATCGCCATGATCGCCAGCATCAGCACCAGAAAGGGGAACGCGAGGATGACGTCGATCACCCGCATGCAGAAACTGTCAAAACGCCCGCCGATATAACCGGACACCGCGCCAACAAAGGTGCCGATCAGGAACGGAAAGATCACTCCGACCACCGCCAGTTGCAGGTCGATGCGCGCGCCCCAGATCACCCTCGAAAGAATGTCGCGGCCGTAGTTGTCCGTGCCAAATGGATGGGCGACGCTGGGGCCCAGCAAACTGATGTCGGTGTTTTGCGCAATCGGATCAAAGGGTGCGATCCACGGGGCGAATACGGCCAGCGCCAGCCATGTCAGCAGAATCAACAGACCCCAGGCCGCCGTCAGCCGGCCATTGCGAAAACCAAAGCGCAGGCGCAAGCGCCACGGGGCAATCAAGGGGCGACTGCTCATTGCATCTTCACTCGCGGGTCCAGCGCGACCGTCACCACATCCGCGACAAAGTTGACCAGCACGGTCGCACAGGCCAGCACCATCGCTACGCCCTGCACCACCATGTAGTCGCGGGTGAAAATCCCGCGCACCAGCAACTGGCCGATGCCGGGAATCGCAAACAGGCTTTCGATCACCACCGTGCCGCTGATCAGCCAGCCAATGTTCACCGCCAACAGGTTGACCGCCGGCACCAGGGAATTGGGCAAAACGTGACGACGAAACACCGCCGCCTCCGACAAGCCGCGCGCCCGGGCGGCGGTGACGTGATCAGCCTGCAACTCCATCAGCATGCTCGCCCGCAGGTTGCGCACCAGCACCGCCGACAGCGCCAGGGCGATGGTCAGGCACGGCAGAACCATGTGGTGCGCCTTGTCCAGCCAAGTGCGCCCATACCCGGAGACCGGGAACAGGCCCCATTGCACGCTGAGCAGCAGAATCAGCATCAAACCCAGCCAGAACGCCGGCATGCCCAGGCCGACCGTGGTGAACAGCCGGATCAGGTTATCCGCCCAGCCACCTTTATTACGCGCGGCCACGGTGGCCATCGGCACGGCGATCAACAGCGCCAGCAGCACGCTGCCGAGCACCAGGAACAGGGTCGGCTCGATGCGGGTGACGATCAGTTTCAGCGCGTCGACCTTGTACAGCAGCGACTGGCCGAGATCGCCCTTGAGCAGGTTCTTCAGGAAGTAGAAATATTGCAGCCAGAGTGGCTGGTCGAGGCCGTATTGGGCGCGGATCTTCAGCAAGGCGTCCGGGGTGCTGCGCGATCCCAACAGGGCCCGCGCCGGGTCACCGGGAATCGAGCGCACCAGCACGAAGGTGATCAGGCTGATGCCAAACAGTACCGGCAGCAATTGCAGCGGCCGGGACAGCACAAAACGGTAACGCGCCAGGTTCATCCGTCAGCCTCGGTGACGAGCAAGGAAGTCCAGCAACACCGGGAAGTAAGCCTGGGGCTCTTCGTAAAACGGCATATGGCTGCTGTTGGGGAACACGTGCAATTCAGCGTGCCTGGCCGCGCTTTTCATACGCATGGCGCAGGCCGGGGTCAGTTCGTCGTGCTGGCCGGTGGTGATCAGTATCGGCATTTTGAATTCGGCCATCTCGGGGATGCGGTTCCAGTCCTTGAGGTTGCCGATGTAGAGGAACTCGTTGGGGCCCTGCATGGTTTCGTAGGGCCCCATGTTCCAGTCGCCGAGGGAGCGCTGGACCGGCGCCGGCCACTCGTCCAGGCGACAGACGTGGCGATAGTTGAGCAAGGTGATGGCGGCCTGGTACTGCGGATGGTCGAGGGTGCCCATGGCTTCGTGGCGTTGCATCATCGCCACGGTCTCGCTACCGAGGGCGCCGCGCAGGCGTTCCAGCTCAAGGGACAGGTGCGGAATGTCGCCGACGGTGTTTTCCAGGATCAGGCTTTTCAGCGCGTCGGGATAGTGAATGGCGTACTCGATGCCCAGCCATCCGCCCCAGGAATGTCCCAGCAGGTGCACGCGACCCAGGCCCAGGGCCTGACGCACCGTCTCGACTTCCTCGACATAACGGCTGATTTCCCACAGCGAAACATCGGTCGGTCTGGCTGATGCGCCGGTGCCAAGCTGGTCGAATGCAACCACTCGCAGGCCGTTGTCCTTGAGCCAGCCATGGGCGTCGCGCAAGTAGTCGCAAGGCAGCCCCGGGCCGCCATTGAGACACAGCAACACTTCATCGCCTTCGCCAAAGCTGTAGGCCACGAGGTTGTGGCCATCGACTTGCACGTTGTACTGCTGGTCGGGGGCAATTTCACGCCACATGCATACATTCCTTGTTGTGTGTCGGCCCTGTGGATAGTGGCCGTTTAAAGGCCAACACTACCGAGGATGCCGCGCGTCCATAACCTGGTAATTCTTATAGGTTTGGTCTGGCAGTCCTTCGCCGGGGCGTGGCATTCTACTTGCAGCAAGACGAGATTCAAACGAATTCGGGAGCAGAACGGATGCTGGCCAGGTTAACTGCCTTTAATGACCGTCTCATCCCCGGCAGGAGCCTGGATGAACAGATGGACAACACCCTCGTATTGGCCCAGGACCTGGGTTTTGATGCGCTGGTCTACGACTACACCCCCGTGCCCATTGACCATAATGGTGCACTGATCACCCCTTCTGTGCTGCAACTGCGCAATACGCCGCCAGACTGGTACAGCTTGTGGTGCAGTTCCGGTTTTTATCAGATCGATCCGGTGCAACACCTCGCACTGTCGACGGTTTCACCGTTTGTCTGGTCCTACGAGGCCAAGGCCGACACCGCGCTGCAAAAGATCATCGACCCCTGCCACGCCCCCGTTTCCAGCTACCTGCACGACCAGCAGATGACCTGCGGCGTCAGCGTGCCGATCCATTTGCCCCGTGGCGGCTTCGCCTCACTGACCGGCCTGCGCACCGGCAAGGCCAGCACGGTGCTGGAGGATGCCCGCCAGACCCTGTCGGATTTCAACCTGATTACCCATGCCTTGCAGGAAGCGGCCTACCCGCTTTTCAGCAAGGAACTGCGCTCCTACCCGCACATCCGTCTGACCAAACGCGAGCGCGAGTGCCTGAAATGGGCTGCCGACGGCCTGACCGCCGCCGAAATCGCCACGCAATTGAGCCGCTCCCTGGCCGTTGTCACCCTGCACCTGGCGTCGGCCATGCATAAGCTGGGGGCCAAGAACCGGGTACAAGCGGTCGTGCGAGCCACTCATTACCGGTTGCTGGAAGACTGATCCAAAGGCAAAACCTAGCTGTTTTGCTAGTTACTTAAACTTTCTGTGCCGACTATCGTGTGCCTGATCACTTTTTTCTCAGGGCAGGGCACGAAATGGAATTCATCGAAACCATCCGCGAAGGCTATGCGGCTTTTCGCGACTACCAGACCTGGTATCGGGTCACCGGCGACCTGGACAGCGGCCTCACGCCACTGGTCATCCTCCATGGCGGCCCGGGCTGCACCCATGATTATGTCGACGCCTACAAGGACGTGGCTGCCAGTGGCCACGCGGTCATTCACTACGACCAACTGGGCAACGGCCGCTCCACGCACCTGCCTGAAAAAGACCCGTCGTTTTGGACCGTGGGCTTGTTCCTGGAAGAACTGGACAACCTGCTGGACCACCTGCAAATCAGCAATAACTACGCAATCCTGGGTCAATCCTGGGGCGGCATGCTCGGCAGCGAACACGCCATCCTGCAACCCAAGGGTCTGCGTGCGTTTATCCCGGCCAACTCGCCGACCTGCATGCGGACCTGGGTCGCCGAGGCCAACCGCCTGCGCAAGTTACTGCCTGAAGGCGTGCACGAAACCCTGCTCAAGCACGAACAGGCCGGCACCTACCAAGACCCCGAATACCTGGCCGCCTCGCGGATTTTCTATGACCAGCACGTATGCCGGGTCAATCCATGGCCGGAAGAAGTCGCCCGCACCTTCGCCCAAGTGGATTCGGACCCGACGGTGTATCACGCCATGAGCGGCCCGACGGAATTCCATGTGATTGGCAGTTTGAAAGACTGGAACGTGATTGGCCGGCTGTCGAAGGTCAATGTGCCGACCCTGGTGATTTCCGGCCGGCATGACGAGGCCACGCCGCTGGTGGTCAAGCCGTTCCTGGATGAGATTGCCGATGTGCGCTGGGCGCTGTTCGAAGACTCCAGCCACATGCCGCATGTTGAAGAGCGGCAGGCGTGCATGGGGACGGTGGTGCAGTTTTTGGATGAGGCCTGCTCTGTTCCCCACAAAGCACTCAAGACTGGCT
>NZ_JAXCIS010000026.1:0-3072 GCF_034044025.1 Pseudomonas sp. SED1 | reverse complement strand
TCCTTCGGCCTCAGGATCTTGTTCAGAACTGCCAGTTCAGGCTCAACCCCACGCCCTGGACTTTTTCCCGTCCAGCCAATTGGCCCGTGTAGTCGAGGTTGACCCGTGTGCTTTTGCTCAACGCCAGGCTGGCCTGTACACCCACCAGTGCCGCATCGCGCATCAACGGCGAGCTTTGCACCGCGAACGACGGCCCACCGGCGACAAACGCCAGGTGCTCTTCGGATTCAACGGCACTCAGGCTGTGCTGCCAGCCCAACGAGCCGGAAACGTCCAGTTGCTGGCGGTCATTGAGAGGGAAGGTTTTCGATGCCCGCAGGCCCAGAGTGCTCAGCACTGCATCGCGGCTGTCACTGCCACGCTGAAGTGCAGCGGCGTCGCCTTTCTCGTGAAAGCGTTCGTTGTCCAGATGCACGTAAGCCAGGTTGGCGAACGGCTCCAACGCCATCGACTGCAGGCTTAAACGGTAGGCCGCTTCGGTAAATACCTGGGCACTGCGCGCATCCAGTTTGGTCTTCTGCTTGCCGCTGACTTCGCCGTACTGCAAGTCACGTTTCACGTCGCCGCGATGCCAGCTGTACGCGCCGCCGACGCTCAAGCGCCAGTTGCCCAGCTCGCGCCCGGCATAGGCGCCGAGGTGGTAGCTGTCGATGGACGCCGAGGAGTGAGTGCCGCTGCCCATGTTCAGTGAACTGTCGCTGTAACCGGCCACCAGACCGGCGCGGGTCTGCTCGTCCAGCGCACCGTCGACACCGGCCAGCATGCCGCCCAGTGAGGTGGTGTAGCCCGCCGTTTCGCTGCGGCTGTCGGTTTTGCCCCAACTGCCGAGCGCCTTGACCCACACATTGCTTCCACCCGCGACCGGCGTATGGCGCAGGCGCTCGCCGACGGCATCACGTAGTTGGCGACTATCGTTGATCAGCATCGTGTCGATGGCCGGATAGATTTCTCCCGACAGTTGCTGGAAGCCTTGTTGCGCACTGGCCACGGAGTCTGAACGCAGGATGCTTTCGTACACCGGGTTGCCCGCGCCCAACTGCTCGGCGGCCGCCGCCACCGAGCGCTGGTTACGGGTGGCGCCGACACTGGCAAAGCTTGCATCACTGCGGGCAATGTCCAGCTGCACGCCGTTGGCGGCATAGTCGAGGGTGCCGCCGAGGAACAGGTAGTTGGGCAACACCGCACCGAACTGCCCCTGAATCCCGCCCGCCGCCTGGAGGATGTTGTACTGACGCCCCAGCAGGCTCTCGGCCTGTTGCTGGCTGAGCAAAGTCGGGCTGTTTTCCAGGGCCAGGGTCACGGTACCGCCGCCGAGGATTACCTTGCCGGTGGCGACAATCTGGTCGCTGCGGGTGGGGGTGAGTTCGACCGCATAGGTGGAACCGGCAGCGAGGTTCACGTCCCCGGCCACCTGCAAGATGCCCACGGAATTGCCCGGCGCCACGGTGCCGCCGCTGTTCACCTGCAACGCCGCGATACGGCCGGAACCGCCCAGTGTGCCGCTGTCATTGACCGTCACTGCCGACGTCAGTGAGCCATTCACCGCCAACCGACCGCCATTCACGGTGGTCGGGCCACGGTAGGTGTTGTCACCCGTGAGGATCAGGCT
This sequence comes from Pseudomonas sp. SED1, assembly GCF_034044025.1. Lineage (NCBI taxonomy): Bacteria > Pseudomonadati > Pseudomonadota > Gammaproteobacteria > Pseudomonadales > Pseudomonadaceae > Pseudomonas > Pseudomonas sp. SED1. Next base: position 1,463 of record NZ_JAXCIS010000026.1, on the reverse strand, counting down.
GCCCGCGCCGGATTTGATCAGGCTGCCTTCGTAGATACGCTGGGCCGCCGCTGCCGCCCGGGCGGTGCCAACGGCATAGTCCGTCTGGTCCTGCTGGCTCGCGCCGGCGCCCACGCCGTTCTCCCAGCCCTTGTCGCGCAAGGTTTGCTGCCAGGCCAGGGTTTCGGCGCTGTCTTCGGCCTGACGCTGGATCAGCGCCTTGTCGGAGATCGCATTGCTCCACACATCGCCCTGCCCGGCCGCCAACGTGACATTCATCGGCCCAAGCAATTGCCCTGGCCCGTGCATCGCCCGGCCAAGGTCCGGCACGCCCCAGCCAACTTGCGTGGTCGGTGCATCGGTGACCGCGCCATTGAGCTGAGTGGCCGTGGTCAACAACACCTGCAAGGCCTGTTCGTTGTTCAGGTACGGGTAGCGTTCCATCACCAGCGCCAGTGCGCCCGTGGCATGGGGGGCCGACATCGAGGTGCCGGACTTTACGCCGTAGCCACCGTCGGGAATGGTGCTGTTGATCAACGCCCCAGGGGTGGAAATGCACCAGTACTTGGCGATGCCGCACTGGTTGTATTTCTGGTTATTCGCCTTGTCCAGACCCGACACCGCCAGCCAGTGGCCTTCCAGTTCCGGCTGGAAATACGGCAAGGCCGAACGCACGCTGGCGTTGGCGTAGCCGCTATTACCGGCACTGAACACGTTGATCACCCCGGCCTTGGCCACATCCGCAGCAGCATCCAGCCAGGTGTTCTGGTTGTAGTGCTGGGCATAGGCCGCGTGCAGGTCGCCCAGGGTCTGGTAGCTGACGTCCTTGGGCTGGCTGCCCCAACTGTTGTTGATCGCGCGCACGCCGGAATCCACCAGGGCGCTGTACACCGCCTTGAAGTACTTGGGATCCGGTGTGGGGCCAAACAGGAAGCTGTCATTGGCGTTGGTGTTACCGACGTAGATCTGCGCGTTGTACGCCACGCCGTGCATGCCCACGCCATCACGGGCCGCGCCCATGGTGCCGGTGACGTGGGTGCCGTGGGAGTCGTTGTTGGGGTTGAGCGCGCCGGTGGTGCTGAACGGGCTGCCGTCGACGTAGGTGCCGCTGGCGGTGACCGCGTGATAGCGGTCCTTGGAGGCTTCGGGATGGTTGGGGTCGAAACCCGAGTCGAGGGCGCCTATCTTCACGCCACTGCCGGTGATGCCGCTCGCGTAGGCCTCGTTGGCTTTCATCCGGTCCAGGCCCCAGTCACTCTGGAACTCGGCGGAGCGCCAACTGGCGGGATCGCCCGCTTTGCCGGTTTCGATGTACTGCCCGTGGGCTGCCACGGACAGCAGCAACAAGGAGCCTGCGGTGAAGGGTTTGAAGCGAGGTGAATCAGTGATCATGAAGAGTCCTTTTTCTTATTGTTGAAATACCAGTGGCGAGGGCAATTGCTGTGGCTTGGGAGCTAGCTGTGTCTTGAAAGCTTGCTGTGGCT
>NZ_JAXCIS010000025.1:0-12927 GCF_034044025.1 Pseudomonas sp. SED1 | reverse complement strand
TAATACGTCGACTGATTCACCACCTTCGCGAGCAAGCCCGCTCCCACATTTTGTTTTGCGGTGTTCCTGTTAGACCACCAACGACAGCAACATGATAAAGCCCAACGCCACCACCGACAGGATGGTCTCCATCGCCGTCCAGGTCTTGAACGTCTCGGCCACGGTCATATTGAAGTACTGCTTCACCAGCCAGAACCCCGCATCGTTGACGTGAGACAGCACCAGCGAGCCCGCACCCGTCGCCAACACCAGCAACTCGCGGTTCACCCCCGGAATCATCCCCACCACCGGCACCACAATGCCCGCCCCGGTAATGGTCGCCACCGTCGCAGAACCGGTAGCCACACGAATCACCGCCGCCACCAGCCAGGCCAGCAGGATCGGGTTGATCTGCGCAGTCACCGCCATATGGCCGATCACATCACCCACGCCGCTGGTCACCAGCATCTGCTTGAAGCCACCACCGGCGCCGATGATCAGGATGATCGCTGCGGTTGGCGCCAGGCTGGCGTCGAGCAGCTTGAGGATTTTCTGGGAACCGATGCCCTGGCGACGGCCAAAGGTGTACAGCGACAGCAGCAAGGCCAGCAGCAAGGCGGTGATCGGGTGACCGATCATGTCCATCCAGTTGCGGATTACGTGACCGTCCGGCAGGGCGACGTCGGCGAAGGTCTTCAGCAGCATCAGGAACACCGGCAGCAGCACGGTAATCAGGGTGATGCTGAAGCTCGGCAGGGTCTTGGATTCCGGTTGCTCACTGGCCAGTTGGTCCACCAGTTCCTGGGACGGATTGCCCGGGATGTACTTGGCGATAAACGAACCGTAGAGCGGACCGGCGATGATCGCCGTAGGCAGCGCGACAATCAGGCCGTAGAGAATGGTCTTGCCGATGTCAGCCCCAAACACGCCAATTGCCAGCAACGGGCCCGGGTGCGGAGGCACCAGACCGTGCACCGCCGACAGGCCGGCCAACAGCGGGATGCCGATCTTGATCAGCGACACGCCAGTTCGGCGCGCGACGATAAACACCAGCGGGATCAGCAATACAAAGCCGATCTCGAAGAACAGCGGAATGCCCACCAGGAACGCGGCGAACATCATTGCCCACTGCACTTTCTCCTTGCCGAAGGCCCGCACCAGGGTTTGCGCGATCTGATCGGCACCGCCGGAGTCGGCCATCATCTTGCCGAGCATCGTACCCAGCGCAAGGATAATCCCGACAAAGCCGAGCACCCCGCCGAAGCCGTCCTGGAAGGCCTTGATGATCTTGTCCACGGGCATGCCCGAGGTCAGGCCGAGAAAGCCTGCCGCGATGATCAGCGCAATGAACGGGTGGACTTTGAACCGGGTGATCAACACGATCAGGCCGATGATGGTCACCACTGCATCTAGCAGCAGGTAGGTATCGTGGGACAAGCCAAACATGGGGGTCTCTCCTGTTTGTTGTTGTTATTAAAGCCGGTAAAAAATTCAGTGCAGGCGGACAGCGCTATCTTGTCCGGCAAAAAATTATTAGGTTGGTTCAAAGCCGTGTTTCAGCCACCAGGCGTTGGTTTGCTCGGCGAGGTCTTCAACGCTGTCTTCACTGGCGTTGAGGGCCAGGGTCAACGGCTCGCCCACCGGGGATTCAAGGGTGGCGAACTGGCTATCGATCAGGCTGGCCGGCATGAAATGGCCGGGGCGGTGAGACACACGGTCGGCGGCGACTTCGCGGGTCAACTCCAGAAACACAAACCCCAGGCCCGGCGCGGCTTCGCGCAGGTGGTCGCGGTATTTCTTCTTCAGGGCCGAACAGGTGAGCACGGGATGCTCGCCGGCTTTGAGGGAGCGGCGCAGTTCATCGCACAGGATGTCGAGCCAGCCGGCGCGGTCGTCGTCGTTAAGGGGATGGCCGGCGCTCATCTTTTCGATGTTCGCGGCGGGGTGAAAGCTGTCGCCTTCGATGGCGGTGGCGCCGTTCAGCAGGCACAGGGCCTCGCTGACGCTGGACTTGCCACAGCCGGAAACACCCATGATCACGAGGGCAGTAACAGGTTGACTCATGAAACACCTCAGGACGCAGATAGCGCTACCTTTGCACGCTGTAAGGCTAGTGCAAAAACAGGCTTTTCCCGCGCCGTCTTGTCATTTTTATGGAGTGACGCGTGCATCCTCTCCAAAGGCTTGAGTCGGAACAGGCATCCCAACGTTCAAGGATTTGCAGGGTCTTGGAGACAGCGCTACCTTAGTGCCTCGATTTTTGTTTGGCAAGCCGCCTGATGACTCCCAAGAACGATAAAAATACCCGCACCACGGGCCGCCCTACCCTGAATGAAGTAGCCCGCCTGGCTGGCGTCAGCCCGATTACCGCCTCCCGGGCCTTGCGCGGCATCAGCACCGTGGCCACCGAACTGGTGGAAAAAGTGCAAAAAGCCGCTGCCGAACTGAGCTACGTGGTCAACCCGGCCGCCCGCGCCCTGGCTTCGGCCCAGAGCCAGTCGGTGGTGGTGTTGGTGCCGTCGCTGTCCAACCTGCTGTTTATCGAAACCCTCGAAGCCATCCACCAGGTGCTGCGGCCCAAGGGCTTTGAAGTATTGATCGGCAACACCCACTATTCCCGCGATGAAGAAGAAGACCTGCTGCGCAACTACATGGCCTACCAGCCACGGGGTTTGCTGCTGACCGGGTTTGACCGTACGGAAAGTGCCCGGCGCATGGTGGAATCGAGCAACGTGCCGTGTGTGTACATGATGGACCTGGACCCGGGCGCCGGACTGAACTGCGTAGGATTTTCGCAGTTGAACGCCGGGGAAACGGCGGCGGCGCATTTGATCTCACGGGGTCGCAAGCGCCTGGCCTACATTGGCGCGCAATTGGACCAGCGCACGTTGTTGCGCGGTGAAGGTTTTCGTCGCGCATTGCAGCAAGCAGGGTTATACGACCCGGCGCTCGAAGTGCTGACGCCACGGCCATCGTCGCTGGGCCTGGGCGGTGAGTTGTTCCTGCAGCTGCTGGCCAGCCATCCGGACGTGGACGCGATCTTCTTTGGCAACGACGACCTGGCTCAGGGCGCGTTGTTGGAAGCATTGCGCCATGGCATCAAGGTACCGGAGCAGATCTCGGTGCTGGGCTTTAACGACCTGCCGTCTTCCTCGTTCATGGTGCCGCGTTTGAGCAGTATCAGTACGCCCCGCGAGGCCATTGGCCGGCGCGCGGCGGAGCATTTGTTGACGGTGATGGCGGGCAACAAGATCGCTCGGCCGGTGGTGGACATGGGGTTTGAGTTGAAGGTGCGCGAGAGTACCTAGGCGGTAGCTGTAGGAAGTGGCTGGTGTTGATGGCAGCGCCTTGCTCCGTTGCCTACAGGTACGTCAGAATCCGCCCGCTTGTGCGCCTGGGTAGGGCTTTCTAAGGTTGCCCGGTCGCTGAATTTCTCAGTAATCGGGTTTAGTAGCCCGAGCTTCCCTACACAATGGGCATAAGCTTCATCTGTCGGACTTACCTGTCTGTGCTTGATGGTGGCTGCGCGCAGGGCGCCCTTGTGGCGCGCCGGGTTTTGTGTGGGGTTACCGGTCTACTAACCTGCGTGCAGCCGCCACCCTTTCGTTTAGTAGCGATTCGGTGGTGGCCCAGTTAGGAGTGAGTTGGGGGTATTGCTGATGGGCAAGCTGCTAGATCAAGAATCACCGCTTATCTAACAGAACACACGCGGTCGAACTGTGGGAGCGGGCTTGCTCGCGAATGCGGTGTGTCAGCCGACCTGTCCATCACTGATACACCGCATTCGCGAGCAAGCCCGCTCCCACATTTTTAACCGTGCTCGCTTAACTGACTCGTCGTCGGCTGACGCCCCTGCTAAATTGCTCCCCTGCCTTCTCACCCTCGCAAGGAAAGCACCATGGGCCATTCGCTGAAAATCCTGGGTCGCACCTCTTCCATCAACGTGCGAAAAGTCCTGTGGACCTGCCAGGAACTCGGCATCGCCTACGACCGCGAAGACTGGGGCATCGGCTTCGCCTCAACCCAGTCCCCCGAATTCCTGGCCCTGAACCCCAACGCCCAAGTCCCGGTACTCATCGACGACAACGGCGTGCTCTGGGAATCCAACACCATCTGCCGCTACCTCGTGGGCCTGCACCAACGTCACGACCTCCTGCCCGTCGAGCCGGCAGCCCGTGCCAGAGTCGAGCAATGGATAGACTGGCAAGCCATCGAACTCAACCGTTCCTGGGGTGATGCTTTCACCGCGTTGGTACGCAACAACCCCGACAACCTGGACGCGCAAGCCATCGCCGTCGCGGTAAGGGCATGGAACGACAAGATGGGCCTGCTGGAACAACAGTTGGCAAAAACCAACGCCTACGTAGCCGGTAATGAGTTCACACTCGCCGACATCCTCATCGGCCTGTCGGTGCACCGCTGGTGGATTACGCCTATGCAGCGTCCTTCCTACCCAGCTGTCAGCGCTTACTACGAAACACTCAGCCAACGCCCTGGCTTCCAGATCTTCGCCCTCGCCGGTCACAACTAAAAACAAGGACTCCACAATGAACGGACTCAACGTACTACTCACCGGCGCCTGCGGCCGCATTGGCAAGACATTTTTCGAAGCCTCGAAAGACCGCTACTGCTTCACCCTCACCGATCGCATCGAGCCGGATTTCGCCCTCGGCGAACACCGTTTCATACACGCCGACCTGAGCGATAAAACCGCCCTCGCCGCCCTGCTCGATGGGATTGACGTGATCGTGCACCTGTCCGGCATTCCCCACGCCAGCGCCACCTTCGACGAGTTGTTGCCCAACAACATCCTGGCCTCCACCTACCTGTTCGAAGCCGCCGTGGCCGCGGGTGTGAAGCGCCTGGTGTTCGCCAGCAGCGCCCAGACCATCGAAGGCTACCCGGTAGACCGGCAGATCACTCCGGGCATGCCCGTATTGCCCGCCAACCTGTACGGCGTGAGCAAATGCTACGGCGAAGCCCTCTGCGGCTTTTACGCCGCAAAAACCCCGCTCTCCACCATCGCCCTGCGTATTGGTGCGTTCGAATTCCCCGAAACCCACGACTTGAACAACGCCCGCGACCTCAGCGCCTGGCTCAGCCCGCGAGACGCCGTGCAGTTGCTGCAACGCTCGGTAGAAACCGAAGGTGTGAAACACCTGATCGCCCACGGCATCTCCAACAACCGCTTCAAACGCCTGGACCTCAGCGAAACAACCCGTGTACTGGGTTATCAACCGGTGGATGATGCGTTCCAGGAATTCGAGATCCCGATCACTTACTGAGTCTTCTGCCCATGTCTTTCCTTTCTACCGCAGACGGCATCGACCCGATCCGCGCCGCGCATATCAGCGCGCGCATTGATCGCCTGCCCGCCGTCGCTACCGTCTGGCGCCTGGTGGCGTTGCTGTCGATTGGCGGTTTTTTCGAGCTATACGACCTGTTCCAGACCGCCTACATCAGCCCCGGGTTGATCAGCGACGGGATTTTCCACACCGGCAGCCAGGGCGTATTCGGCTTCTCCGATCAAGCGGCCTTTGCCTCGGCGACCTTCCTCGGTCTGTTCCTCGGCGCCAGCCTGCTCAGCCCGATTGCCGACCGCTACGGGCGCCGGGCGATCTTCACCTTTGCGTTGATCTGGTACACCGTCGCCACCGTGCTGATGGGCATCCAGACCTCAGCCCTGGGGATCATCTGCATGCGTTTTCTGGTGGGCATCGGCCTGGGGATCGAGCTGGTGACCATCGATGCCTACCTCTCGGAACTGGTGCCCAAGCGCATGCGCAGTTCGGCGTTTGCCTTCGCGTTTTTCATCCAGTTCCTGTCGGTGCCGGCGGTGGCCTTGATGTCGTGGTGGCTGGTGCCCCAGGCGCCGTTCGGGATTTCCGGCTGGCGCTGGGTGGTGCTGAGCAGTGCGGTGTTTGCGCTGTTTATCTGGCAACTGCGCAAGCGCCTGCCGGAGTCACCGCGCTGGCTCGCGCAAAAAGGCCGCTTCGACGAGGCCGGGCAGATCATGGACAGCCTCGAAGCACGCTGTCAGAAGGACCACGGCAAGCCACTGGATGAACCGGAACCTGAAGCCGTGAGCGTGCAGGGCCAAGGACGCTTTTCCGATATCTGGCAACCGCCGTACCGGCGCCGGGCGTTGATGCTGATTGTGTTTCATGTGTTCCAGGCCATCGGTTTTTTCGGCTTCGGCAACTGGCTGCCGGCGCTGCTCTCGGGCCAGGGCGTGAGCGTCACTCACAGCTTGGGTTATGCCTTCATCATCACCCTCGCCTACCCGCTGGGGCCGCTGCTGTTTGTGAAGGTGGCGAACCGTTTTGAGAACAAATGGCAGATTGTCGGCTCGGCCCTGGGTGCGGTGATCTTCGGCAGTTTGTTCGCGCTGCAAACCACCGCCGTGGGGCTGGTGATCTGCGGAGTGATGATCACCTTCTGCAACGCCTGGCTGAGTTTCAGCTATCACTCCTACCAGAGCGAACTGTTCCCCACCAATATCCGCGCCCGGGCGGTGGGTTTCTGCTATTCGTTCAGCCGGTTGTCGACGGTGTTCAGCAGCTTGTTGATCGGCGTGATTCTCGAACACCTCGGCACGCCGGGCGTGTTGGCGTTTATCGCCAGCAGCATGTTGATCGTGATGATCACCATCAGCTGGTTCGGCCCGCGCACCCGCAACCTGGCGCTGGAGAACATTGCCCACTAGCGGCAAACACTGGCCGTCGGCACGCCAACGCTTGCCGACGGTGGCGGCCCAAAGCCTGGTAAACACGGGGCCTTGCCACTGGGCACGCTAATTGCTCCTCCTGTGGCACCGCCCACATCCACAGGTGTCCTGATCATGCTGATCAACAACAATCCCCAGGCTCAGTCGACGATCCAACGCATCGAGCGCGCAGACATGGACCCGGCCAACGCCGCTGCCAGCGCGCTGTACAGCGGTGCCGCGCAAAACGCGCAGGGCGTCGCCGGCGTGTCCACCACCCAGGCCGCCGCCGACGCCACGGCTGACAACATCGATGCGGCCTTCGCCAAGACCCGCGTGCAGTTGCAGGCCACCACCGCGACCACGTCGACCACCGATGTGCCCAAGACCGACTCCACCTCATCGGCCCGCAGTGACTTCACCGACTACATGAAGAAAAGCCCGGCCGAGCGCATCCGCGAGCAACTGCTCAAGGAACAGGGTTTGACCGAAGAAGATGTGAAGAACATGCCGCAGGAAAAGCAGGACGCGATTTCCAAGGAAGTTGCCGCACGCCTGAAGGACCAACAGGCGCAGCAGGTAGCGGCGAAAACCGCTGACCCGCAGGCGCAGATGGTGAAAGAAACCCTGGCTGCGATTTAAGCGCTGACAATACAAACCCTGTGGCGAAGGGCTTTCCTGTGGTGAGGGGGCTTGTCCCCCTCACCACAAAAGCTCCCTCGCCACAGGTCATGTGTCAGTCATGAATACCGGTTACTGCAGTTGTAGCGTGGAATTGAACTGACTGATCGCATCCACCACATGCCGTGACCCTTCCTGAATTTCCAGGATCACCTGCCCCGCTTCATTCGCCAACTCCACCCCAAGCCCCGTGCGGCTCAAGCTCGACTGCATGCTCGACACCGCGCTGATCGACAGGTCGTGGTTCTTGCGCACCACATCCACAATCTCGATCGTCGCCTGGCTGGTACGTGCTGCAAGGCTGCGCACTTCATCCGCCACCACCGCAAACCCGCGCCCGTGTTCACCCGCCCGGGCCGCTTCGATCGCGGCGTTGAGCGCCAGCAGGTTGGTCTGGTCGGCGATGCCGCGGATGGTCTGGACGATGCTGCCGATGATGTCCGACTGTTTGCTCACCGCGTCGATACTCACGGCGGCTTCGTTAAGGTCGCGAGAGATTTCTTCGATGATCTGCACGGTCTGCTGCACCACTTCCGAACCCTTGCGGGCGCAGGCGTCGTTCTGCACCGAGGTGGCGTGGGCCGAGTCGGCAGCGGTGCGCAAGGTGGTGACCTGGTCGGTGATGTCACTGGCGAATTTCACCACTTTGTACAGGCGCCCGCTGGCATCGAAGATCGGGTTGTAGGAGGCTTCCAGAAACAGCGTTTGTCCGAATTTGTCTTTGCGCTCAAACCGATGGGAGTGATATTCGCCGCGATTGAGCGAGGCCCAGAAGGCTTTGTAGGCCGGCGACTCGGTCTCACCGCGATGGCAGAACATACTGTGGTGCTGGCCAACGATTTCACCGAGGGAATACTTCACTGTCTTCAGGAAGTTGTCGTTGGCATTCAGAATCTGGCCTTGCGGAGTGAATTCAATCACCGCCATGGAGCGGCCGATGGCGTCGATCAGGCTCTGGTTTTCATGCTCGTGGTGGATTCGCGCCGAGATATCCGAGGCGACCTTGATCACGCTCTGTACCTGGTTATCGGCACCGAGCACCGGCATGTAACTGGCTTCCAGCCACACCTCCTGGCCATGTTTATTCAGCCGCATGAACGTGCCACTGAGAGGTTCACCCCGCGCCAGGTCGCGCCAGAGTTTGGCGTAGGCATCGGTGTGGGTATAAGCCTCTTCGCAGAAAATCCGGTGATGCTTGCCGCGAATTTCGTCGGCGCTGTAGCCCATGGTCTTGCAGAAGTTTTCATTGGCATCCAGCACGATGCCGTTGCGGTCAAACTCGATCATTGCCATGGAACGGCTGATGGCGGCCAATTTGGCTTTGGCTTCGGTGAGGGCACAGGAGAAACGTTCGATTTCCAGCTGGTCGGATTTGTGTTGACGGTTGAACATGGCGGATCACCCTTTATTTTCCCGACGCCCACGCGGGCGCATTCCATTCACGGTTTGAATCTTGATCACAGCCTTTTATGGGGAAAACCATCCGAAACGCTTTATATGCCATGCGTCATCAACGGTTCTGGGTGAGCATAGACAGGCGTTGGCGCTATGCAAGGCCACTAGTCAGCCAGCATTTGCAACAAGGCATTAACCGCTGCAGAAGGCGGTTGGTGGCGTGAAGTCACCAAGGCGAACTCGCGGTGCACCGGCTCCGCCAGCGGCATGATGCGCAAGCCGTGGCGCTGGGCCGGCAGGGTCATCTCGGGTACCAGGGTGACGCCGACACCTTCGCGCACCAGGCTAAAGGCGCTGTTCCACTCCCGCACTTCCACCCGTACCTCGCGCAATATCAAACCGGCTTCCTGCGCCAGGCTGCGGGCGTTGACGGTGCAGCCGCCGGTGGCAAGCACAAACGGCTGCTCCACCAACTCTTCCAGCGTCACCGTTGCCTGCGCCGGGCGCCGGGAAAACGCGTGCGCCATCGGCAACACGGCCACCCAGTTATCGCGCCCCAGCACCGCAGCATTGCGCTCGGACGGCGGGTTAAGCACCACACCGAGGTCGATCAAATTCGCGTCGAGCAAGGTGTTCACTTCATCGTCCGTGACTTCCAGCCCCGTCACCTCGATGCCCGGGTAAAGCTGGTTGAATCGCCGCAACAGCGGCGGTAGAAACACCGCGAGCACCATGGGGAAACTCGCGATGCGAATCGTCCCACGCAGCATGGGCCGCGCTTCATCCACGGTGGTACGAATCGCCTGCAAGGCCCCCAGCATCACCCGCGCCTGCTCGATCACTTGCAGGCCCAAGGCAGTGGGCAAGGTCTGGCGCGCTTCACGTACAAACAACTGCGCACCGAGGTTGGCCTCCATGGCCGCCATGGCCTGGCTGGCGGCGGACTGGGTCATGCCCACCCGCTCGGAGGCTGCGGTGATACTGCCGTTGTCCGCCACGGCCACCAGCAGGCGCCAGTGCATCAGGTTCATCATGGCAGTAGCTGTCCTTATGGCAGGGTTCTGAAAGATTAATTTTACGCAAGGTGCCATGCCCACGAGACTGAAGGCAACTGTCCTGCGGAGTTGCCCCGATGAAGCTGTATTTTTCCCCGAATGCCTGTTCCCTCGCCTCCCATATCGTGCTGCGGGAATTGGCCCTGCCGTTTGAATTGATTCGCGTCGACAACCAGAAAAAGCTCACGGCTGACGGTGATGACTTCTTGCAGATCAACCCCAAGGGTTACGTGGCGGCGTTGCAACTGGACAACGGCGAGGTGCTGACCGAAGGTGCCGCCATCCTGCAATACCTGGCTGACTTGGTCCCCGAAGCTGGCCTGGCGCCGGCCAATGGCAGTTGGGAGCGGGTGCGTTTGCAGGAGTGGCTGAACTTTGTCTCCAGCGAGATTCATGGTGGGCTTGGGGTGTTGTTCAAGGACGCGATTCCGGATGAGGTGAAGGCGCTGTTCAAGGCCACGCTGTTCAAGCGGTTTGCGATTCTGGTACAGACCTTGGAGCGTCAGGACTACCTGTTGGGCGCGCAATTCTCCGTGGCAGATGCGTATCTGTTTGTGGTGCTGCGTTGGGCGGGGTTCTTTGATATCGACTTGCAGCAGTGGCCGGCGCTGGCGAAGTTTCAGCAGCGGGTTGGTGAACGGCCGGCGGTCATTGCCGCCCTGGTCGCCGAAAATTCATGATCTGAAATGCGATCAAAATGTGGGAGCGGGCTTGCTCGCGAATGCGGTGTGACAGTCACCAGATGCATTGACTGATCCACCGCTTTCGCGAGCAAGCCCGCTCCCACATTTGATTTCCATTGCTTTACAGGTAGGCCCAACCCATCCACCGACCCGGATGGCAACGCTGGATTCGATGGCGTTGAGGAAGTCGATGCAGATCGGTTGCATGGCCTGCTCTTTGTGGCGAGGGGGCTTGTCCCCCGTTGGGTCGCGAAGCGGCCCCAAGAAGATCGCCGGGTTGTTTCAGTCAGAGCGGGTTGGCAGGTTTCAGGGCTGCTTCGCAGCCCAACGGGGGACAAGCCCCCTCGCCACAGAAGCTCCCTCGCATGCCAAAAACGTCATAGGGCCTTGAACACGACTTGCTGCACATCGACCTTTTTCGGGATCAGACCATTGGCAAAAAACGCGTCGGCCGTGCCTTGTTGGGTGGCGATGTCCGTCGCGTCCAGTGGCCGGCTCGGCGTCGGCGAGCGGTGCTTGAAGTAGCTTTCCACTACCGCCGGCTGCAAGCCCAGGGTCTTGGCCATCAGCGCGACGCTTTCGTCGTGATGGTCCAGGGACAATCGCTGCGCCTGGGCAAACACCTTGAGAATCGTGGCAATCGCCTGGGGGTGCTGCTTGGCAAACGCGCCGCTGGCGATGAAGAAACTGCCCGCCGGGTTCAGCCCCTGGCCATCCCCCAGCACCTTCGCCGAACCGTCCACCACCGCCGCCGAGTAGTAAGGTTCCCACACGACCCAGGCGTCGACCTTGCCTTGTTCAAACGCGGCACGGCCGTCGGAGGGCGACAGGTACACCACGTTCACATCCTTCCACTGCAAGCCCGCACGCAGCAGGCTTTTGAGGAACAGGTTGTGGGCGCTGGAGCCCTTGAGCAGCGCCACGCGTTTACCTTTGAGTTCGGCCACGCTTTGTACGGTGCTGTCTTTGGGCAACAGGATGGCTTCAGTACGCCCGTCGTTGGGTTCGACGGCTATATAGCGAATGTCGATCCCGGCGGCCTGGGCGAAGATCGGCGGGATGTCACCGATATTGCCGATGTCGATGCTGCCGCCGTTCAAGGCTTCGATCAGCGGCGGGCCGCCAAGAAATTCGATCCACTCGACCTTGGTGCCCGGCAGCCCTTCTTCGAACAGGTGATGCTCACGGGCGAGCACCATGCTCACCGAGCTTTTCTGGTAGCCGACCCGCAGGGTGGCCGGTTCTGCCGCCAGCAGCGGCCCGGCGCACAGCGCCAACAGTGTGGCTGCGATGAGCTTGCGCATCAGAGAGTCTCCTTGACCTTGGCCGCGACGTCCGCCGGCACCCATTGCTGCCAGACCTGCGGTTGTTCTTTCAGGAACGCTTCAGCCACTTGGCGCGGCGCGGTACGTTTCTCGGCCATTTGCGCGAGGATGCCGTTGAGCAGGTCAATCGGCAGGTCGACCTTTTCAAAGAACGTCACCAGTTGCGGGTACTGCGTCTTGAACGGCGCCGACACGCCAATCGCCAACCGCGCCTGCATCGAGCGGGTACCGATGGGGTGCGGGTTGTTGGCGTCGGCCAGGGTCTTCCAGGCTTCGGAGTTGAACGGCGGCTCTTCCAGCTTGATCAACTTGAAGCGCCCCAACAGTGGCGTCGGCGACCAGTAGTAGAACAGCACCGGCTTGCCGCGTCGGATCGACGAAGCGACCTCGGCATCCAGCGCCGCGCCGGAGCCGGTGCGGAAGTTGACGAAGGTGTCGGTCAGCCCGTAAGCCTTGAGTTTCTGGCTGTTGACGACCTCCGAGGTCCAGCCGGTGGGGCTGTTGAGGAAGCGACCGCGGGTGGGGTCTTCGGGGTCGCGGAACACGTCTTTGTAACGGGCCAGGTCGGCGACGGATTTAAGCTCCGGGGCCAAGGGCTTGATACCGCGCTCGGCGTCGCCCTTGATCACATACTCGGGTACCCACCAGCCTTCGGTGGCGCCTTTGACGGTGTCGCCCAGACCGAATACTTTGCCTTCGCTTTCAGCCTTGACCCAAGCAGGGCTGCGCCCGGCCCATTCTTCTCCGATCACCTGGATATCGTCCTTGGCCAGGGCGGCCTCCAGGCTCACGGTGCTGCCGGGCAAGGTGTCGGTGGGCAGGCCGTAGCCTTTCTCGACGATCAGGCGCAGCACTTCGGTGATGAGGCTGCCGCTTTCCCAGGTGATGTCACCGAAGTGAATCGGTTTGGCTGGTTCGGCGGCTGTGGCGGACTGTGCCAGGACGGTGAGTGCCAGAAGCGAGCCACCGAGCAGGTTTTTTAGTGTTCTCATGAGTAGCCTCTTGGAGATTCAATTTTCAATCTACAAACAATCCAAAGTGAGCACAGTCAGTGTGGGAGCGGGCTTGCTCGCGAAGGCGTCGTGTCAGTCGATACATGTGCT
>NZ_JAXCIS010000024.1:0-5989 GCF_034044025.1 Pseudomonas sp. SED1 | reverse complement strand
GGCACACCGAGCCCAAGCGAGGTGCCGAGTGGTGGGGCAAGAGCGTTTTGCTTACTTTTGCGCTGTTCAAAAGTGAGCCGCTGTAAGAGCGGAACCATACGCGGCCGTTACCTAAATAACGGATATGCCCCCAACCCCAAAGACGCATACGTCATCCAACGTATTCCCCGCCCAACCCCATCCCCACGAGACTGCTCCCACAGCCAAGCCACCTCCGGGAGCACCTCGATGACCGACACCCTGATCAAAGTCGACCTCAACCAACCCGTCACCGAAAACGAGCAAATCCACAACCGTTGGCACCCGGATATCCCGATGGCCTGCTGGGTCAAACCCGGCGATGATTTCATCCTCGAAACCTACGACTGGACCGCCGGCGCTATCAAGAACAACGACGACGCCAGCGACGTGCGCGACGTCGACCTCTCCACCGTGCACTACCTCTCCGGCCCGGTGGGCGTACACGGCGCCGAACCCGGCGACTTGCTGGTGGTCGACCTGCTCGACATCGGCGCCAAAGCCGACTCCCAGTGGGGCTTCAACGGCTTCTTCTCCCGCCAGAACGGTGGCGGCTTCCTCACCGATCACTTCCCCAGCGCGCAAAAAGCCATCTGGGATTTCAAGGGCATGTTCACCAGCTCCCGACACATCCCGGGCGTCAATTTTGCGGGCCTGATCCACCCCGGCCTGATCGGCTGCCTGCCCGACCCGGTGATGCTCGCCGACTGGAACCGCCGCGAACAGGAACTGATCGACACCAACCCAACCCGCGTCCCACCCCTGGCCAACGCCCCGCTGGCCGCCACCGCACACATGGGCAAACTCAAGGGCTCGGCTCGTGACGACGCCGCCGCCACCGGTGCCCGCACCGTGCCGCCCCGCGAGCATGGCGGCAACTGCGATATCAAGGATTTGTCCCGCGGTTCGAAGATCTATTTCCCGGTCTACGTCAACGGCGCCGGCCTGTCGGTGGGGGACTTGCACTTCAGCCAGGGCGACGGCGAAATCACCTTTTGCGGCGCCATCGAAATGGCCGGCTGGGTGCACATGAAGGTCGAGCTGATCAAAGGCGGTATGGCCAAGTACGGGATCAAGAACCCGGTGTTCAAGCCAAGCCCGATCACCCCGAACTACAAGAACTACCTGATCTTCGAAGGCATCTCTGTCGACGAACAGGGCCAGCAGCACTACCTCGACGTCAATGTCGCCTACCGTCAGGCCTGTCTGAATGCGATCAATTACCTGACCAAGTTCGGCTACTCGCCGGCCCAGGGCTATGCGCTGCTTGGTTCGGCGCCGGTGCAGGGGCATATCAGCGGCGTGGTGGACATTCCCAACGCCTGCGCGACGTTGTGGCTGCCGACTGAAATCTTCGAGTTCGACATCAACCCCAACGCCAACGGCCCGACCCAATTCCTCGACGGCAGCATCGACCTGCCCATCGCACCGGACCTGTAGCCATGCCGACTTATGAATACGCCTGTGAGTCCTGCGGCACCTTCACCATGCTGCGGCCGATGGCCCAGCGTCACGAGCCCAGCCAGTGTCCGTATTGCGACAGCCCCGGCGGGCAGTTGCTGCTGTCGGCGCCGGCGCTGACGACGCTGTCGGCCAGCCAGCGCAAGGCGATTGCCGGCAACGAGCGCAGCGCCCATGCGCCGCAAACCGTTGGTGAGTATCAGGAGTCGCGCAAGCACCCGGCAGGCTGCAGTTGCTGTGGCAGCAGTAAACCGGTGGTGCCAAGCAAGGCCAACCCGCTGGGGCTCAAGACCAAGACCGGGCCACGGCCCTGGATGATCAGTCACTGACCGAGGAGATTCGCAATGCGCCATGGCGACATATCCAGCAGCCCGGACACGGTCGGCGTTGCTGTCGTGAACTACAAGATGCCGCGCCTGCACAGCAAGGCCGAGGTCATCGATAACGCGAAGAAGATTGCCGAGATCATTGTCGGCATGAAGCAGGGTTTGCCCGGCATGGACCTGGTGGTGTTTCCCGAGTACAGCACCATGGGCATCATGTACGACCACGACGAGATGATGGCCACCGCCGCGAGCATTCCCGGCGAGGAGACGGCGATTTTCTCGGCGGCCTGTCGCCAGGCCAATACCTGGGGTGTGTTTTCCCTGACCGGTGAGCGTCATGAAGAACATCCGCACAAGGCACCGTATAACACGCTGGTGTTGATCAATAACCTGGGGGAGATCGTCCAGCGTTATCGCAAGTGCATTCCATGGTGCCCGATCGAGGGTTGGTACCCGGGCGACCGCACCTACGTGTGCGACGGACCCAAGGGTATGAAGATCAGCCTGATCATCTGCGACGACGGCAACTATCCGGAGATCTGGCGCGACTGTGCAATGAAAGGTGCCGAGCTGATCGTGCGTTGCCAGGGCTATATGTACCCGGCCAAGGAGCAGCAGGTGCAGATGTCCAAGAGCATGGCCTGGGCCAATAACTGCTACGTAGCGGTGGCGAATGCGGCGGGGTTCGACGGGGTGTATTCGTACTTCGGGCACTCGGCGATCATTGGTTTTGATGGCCGCACCCTGGGGGAGTGCGGCGAGGAAGAAATGGGCATTCAGTACGCCCAGTTGTCGGTGTCGCAGATCCGCGATGCGCGGGCCAACGACCAGTCGCAGAACCATCTGTTCAAGCTGCTGCACCGTGGCTACACCGGCATGCATGCCTCGGGCGACGGGGACAAGGGCGTGGCAGATTGTCCGTTCGAGTTCTATCGCACCTGGGTGCTGGACGCGCAAAAGGCCCAGGAAAATGTCGAGGCATTTACCCGCAGCACCGTGGGCGTCGCTGAATGCCCGGTGGGGCAGTTGCCCCATGGCGGTATAGAAAAAGCGGCGGGTTGAGGCATGCGGTTTACCTTTGAGCCGGCTCAGGTCATGGCCTTGCTGCGCAGCCGTATCGTCGGCCAGGACGCGGCCCTGGCCCAGGTGGAAGGGCTGCTCAAGGTGGTTAAGGCCGACATCGGCGAGCGTGATCGGCCGTTGAGCGTCAACCTGTTCATGGGGCCTACCGGGGTCGGCAAGACGGAAATCGTCCGTCTGCTGGCCCTGGCCTTGCACGGCCGCGCCGACGGTTTTTGCCGTATCGACATGCACACCCTGGCCCAGGAGCATTACGCCGCCGCCCTGACCGGAGCACCACCAGGCTATGTCGGCAGCAAGGAGGGCATCAGCCTGTTCAACAGTGAGCTGATCCAGGGCAGCTACAGTCGCCCCGGCATCGTGCTGTTCGACGAGCTGGAAAAGGCCAGCCAGGAAGTGGTGCGCAGCCTGTTGGGCATCCTCGAAAACGGCCAGCTGACGTTGACGGGCGGCGCTCGTACGCTGGACTTTCGCAACAGCCTGATCTTCATGACCAGCAATATCGGCGCGCAACAGGCGCGCCGCCATCGACGGCGGTTTGCCCCGTTGCGCTGGTTGGGGCGCGGGGAGGCGGCGGTACTGGAGGACGCCTTGCACAGCCATTTCGAGCCGGAATTTCTCAATCGCATCGACCGTATCCTGATGTTCGAGCCCATCGACCATCAGTGGCTTGAAGCACTGCTTGAGGTGGAACTCTGCAAACTCAATCAACGCCTTGCGGTACAGCAGCGGTCGCTAGTGCTGGATGAGTCGGCACGGGCCTGGTTATGCCGCGACCATGACGTACGGTTTGGTGCCCGCGCCTTGGGCCGCCGATTGCGAGTAGAGCTTGAGCCGGCAATTGCCGAGTGCTTGTTGCGTGATCCAGGTGTGGGCTCCATGAGCACGTCCGTCATCAGCAATCATTTGGTGGTTTCGCAACGAGCGGCTTGCAACAAATAAAATTCAGGCTAATATGACCCGGGTAAAACAATATATTCCGGGTAAAAGTCATGAGCGCATCACATTGCACCGCCTTCCTTGGCCACCAACGCGTGGCCGCCGGCTCTTATGCCGACGTCGCCAAAAACCTGAAAAGTATCGACCTGTCGACCGGCAGTTTGTTGGTGTTTGATGACGCCAGCGGTGTTCAAGTCGACTATCCCTGGCCAGTCGGTTATGCACCCCAGCAGTCGACAGTCGCGGTGACGGAGGCCGAAGTGCCAGTGTCACCTACCGTAGGCCGCCCGAAGCTGGGCGTGGTCGCACGTGAAGTGACCCTGCTGCCACGGCATTGGGAATGGCTGGGGCAACAACGCGGCGGCGCCTCGGCGGCCTTGCGCCGGCTGGTGGATGAAGCGCGCAACGCCCATGCCGAGCACGATGAGCGACGCCATGCCAAGGAATCCAGCTATCGTTTCATGAGCGCCCTGGGCGGCGACCTGCCGGGTTTTGAAGAAGCCTCGCGGGCGTTGTTTGCCCAGGACGGCGCTGACTTTTCCAACAAGATTGCGCACTGGCCGGTGGATGTGAAGTTGTATCTGGCCTGGTTAACACGCAACGCTTTCCCTGCCTAATTGCATTGAGATCCGAACCTTCATGGAAGTCACCCAGCAACGCCCGTTGTGGCAGATCTACCTGATCTTTCTGGCACCCATGGTGCTGTCCAATTTCCTCCAGAGCTTTTCCGGCACGCTGAACGGGATCTATGTCGGGCAGATGCTCGGTACCCAGGCGTTGGCGGCGGTGTCTGGGATGTTCCCCATCGTGTTTTTCTTTATCGCCCTGGTGATCGGCCTGGGGGCGGGCGCTTCGGTGTTGATCGGCCAGGCGTGGGGCGCGCAGGAAACCTCGATGGTCAAGTCGATCACCGGCGCCACCCTGACCCTTGGCGCTCTGATCGGGGTGATCGCGGCGGTGCTGGGCAGCGTGTTTGCGCGCCCGGCGATGCAGGCGCTGGGCACCCCGGTGGATGTGCTGGATGACGCGGTGGGTTATGCGCAGATGATGATGCTGATCATGCCGCTGCTGCTGGTGTTCATCCTGTTCACCCAACTGCTGCGGGGCGTGAGTGACACGGTGTCGCCGTTGCTGGCGCTGGTGGTGTCGACCACCGTGGGCCTGTTGCTGACCCCGGCACTGATCAAGGGCTGGCTGGGTTTGCCGCCGATGGGTATTCAGAGCGCGGTGTTGGCAGGGTTGGTGGGTAACGCCCTGGCGATGACGTTTCTGGTGTTGCGGCTGCGGCATAAAAACCACGTGATGGCGCCGGACCGTGAGTTGATGGCGGCGTTGCGGCTGGACCGGGTGATTTTGGGCAAGGTGCTGCGTATTGGTCTGCCGACCGGGTTGCAGATGGTGGTGTTGTCGCTGTCGGAGTTGGTGATTCTGGCGCTGGTCAACAGCCATGGTTCCCAGGCGACGGCGGCGTATGGGGCGGTGACGCAGATCGTCAACTATGTGCAGTTTCCGGCGTTGTCGATTGCGATCACGGCGTCGATTTTGGGGGCGCAGGCGATCGGGGCGGGGCGGCTGGAGCGGATTGGGCCGATCCTGCGTACGGGGATTTTGATCAACCTGTGCCTGACGGGTGGGTTGATTGTGTTGGGGTATGGGTTGTCGCACTGGTTGTTGGGGTTGTTCATTACCGACGTGGATGCGCGGGTCAAGGCTGAGCATCTGTTGCATATCATGCTCTGGAGCATTTTGGTCTTTGGCTTCCAGGCGGTGGTGGGCGGGATCATGCGGGCCAGCGGTGTGGTGCTGGTGCCGGTGGGGATTTCGATCGTTTGCGTGTTGGGGGTGGAGTTGCCGGTGGCTTATCTGCTGAATGCGCGGTTTGGGTTGGAGGGGGTTTGGATGGCGTTTCCGGTGACGTATCTGGCGATGTTGGGGTTGCAGACGGCGTATTACCGGTTGGTTTGGCGGCATAAGCAGATCAAGCGGTTGGTGTGAGGTTTTTTTGGGGGGGGGCGGGGAGTACATATCCGTTATTTAGGTAACGGCCACTTAGGGTTCCGCTCTTACAGCGGGTCACTTTTGAAAAGCGCAAAAGCAACCAAAACGCTCTGCCCCGCCTGTCGGCGCCTCGCTAGGGCTCGGCGTTCCCTCACTCCGGCATTGCT
>NZ_JAXCIS010000240.1:0-13292 GCF_034044025.1 Pseudomonas sp. SED1 | reverse complement strand
TCAAAAGTGAGCCGCTGTAAGAGCGGAACCCATATCAGCCACAACCCAAATAACGGATATACACCCCACCTAAGAACCAAGCCTACGCAGTCTTCCCAGTATGGTTATTCAGCGAAATAACCTTGGTCTTCCCAATCCGGTGACGATAAATCTCACGCAGGTACTTGATCGCCTTCTTCACACAATCCCGCGACAGCCGAATATCGTTGATCGACACAAACTTGTCCTTGTCGTTGATCAACTCACGATACTTCTTCTCGTACATCGGCTTGATGGCATACCAGTTGGTATCCAGAATCTTCGCCGGGTTCTCAAACTCATTGAGCAGCTCATCAATCCGGTCTTCATCAAAATCCTCGTGGATGATGAAATCCAGAATCGAGTTATCCAGCGTGTCATCAAACCGATACGGATTCCTCGCAAAGCAGCGCTTGATAAACGCCACGATCAACGTCAAAAAATCATCCGACAGGCACGGGCTTTTAGCGATCAAGGTCGTGAGCGACAAGTTGGCCGACGCCCCGATCACCAGCGCATACCGCTTGAGCGTGGTGTTGGGAAACAGGCTGTTGAGGTGCGTCTTGAGCCGATTCAGGTCCATATAGGACAGCTTGTAATCCTTGGGCAACGACACAATCGACACCACCGACGAGCAGTTCTTGAAGAAGTGCAGGTCATGCAGCGCCGCCGCGTCATACCCGGAGTTCTTGTACTGCTCCAAGGAGGCCTTGTAGCGCTTGGACTCAATCGGCAACAGGCTGATGCCCTCGATCGCCTGGGTCACCTTGTTGAAGTGCGGCAGATCAATGGAACGGAAAAATAGGTCATCGATATTCAGCCGCTGCGGCTCTTTTTCGAACACCTTGAACTTGTCGCTCGAAGGCGCCGGCGTTTCCGGCACCACCGATTCGGCGTAGGCAATCGCCACCGGGCCGGCCAGGCTCATGAACAGGTCGTTGGCATCCAGGCGGATGGTCTCGCCGATGTCGATCCCGGCCCGACGGAAGTAGTTCTGGTCGTAGTCGGTCGTAACCGCCTGGGCCGTCAGAATGTTGAAGATCTGCTGCGAGATGTATTGGTTGGCGTGCTTCTCCATGGCATTGACATCAATGTTCTGGATATTGCCGTCATCGCTTTCTTCGGCATACCGCATGATGTCGTTGGAGATCAGCATCATCGCGTTCCACGGCCGGATACGGCCTTTCACGCTGGCCTCGCTGCTGTCTTCATTGTCGAAGTTGTACGAGAAATCCCATTCTTCCGAGAGGTATTTGCACAACAGCCGCCCGGCGTTGATGTGCAGTGCCTCGGACATTTCGCTGCGGTGATCGGAGATGTTCGGCAGCACACAAATGCCGCTGGTGAAGATCGGCTCGAACACAAAGGCGTGGCCGCTCTTGCTGTCATGCTCGTCGGCGGGCTTGGTGTCGAACGTCTTGTTCATGTACGAGTGCTGCTGGGCCAGGCCGAATTCCGAGGCCATGCCCGAGCCGGTACCGCCGCCGGCGCTGAAGATCGAGAAGTACAGGCGGGACTGGTTGGCCTTGATGCCGCAGGAGTCGATCAGGTACGAGTGGATCATCTTCCAGTCGGGGCTGGAAAAGCGCTGGGTGTCTTTGTTGAGGATGATCTTGGCCAGGTACTGGCCAAGGATCGGCGCGTTACCGGCGCCACCGGCATGGACTTCCGAGAGGTCCATGATTTTCATCTTGCTGTAGTCCCGCAGGAATCCGCTTTTCTCTCCCTTGCGCGAGAAACGGATGCGCCCGGCGATGTCCTTGTCCAGGTCGCCCAGCATCACCAGCGGCTCGACCAGGAACACCGGCTTGGTGCCTTTGTTCGAACCCAGGCGCAGGTTGTTGCGAATCCACTGGGCGGGGCGGTAGCCCTTATCGGTGGATTTGTCTTCGTTGCTGAATTCGTTGAGGTAGAACTTGCGGGCGTTGTACACCAGCTCCGCCACATCCAGGGCAATGTTCGAGCCGCAGCGGCCCAGGCCGATCAGGCACACCGAGGGGAATTCCTGCTCGTTGCGCAGTTCGCCGTCAACTTCCAGGTGCGGAGCGCGCGGGAACACCATGTCGCGCAGGCCGTCGAGGTTGTCGAGGATGCGGTCGGTGTTGGTTTCGGTGAAGTACAGGTACTGCTGGGTGGCCAGTGGGCGGGCGCTGCTCAATGACTTTGAACCTGAGGGTTTTTCCGCAGGGGCTGTCAGCAACACGTCGGATACCGCGGTGGCAGAGTTATTTTTAGAGGTCATTGTGCGCCATGTGCCTGGACGGATGGCTGAAGAGGTATCAAATAGCCATCACGGAATGAGAGATCGCGACTTTACAGTGCGTCCTGGTCCGGGGCGATAGGGTTTAACCCTAGGGTTTTAAGGGGGAAATCCTGGCCGGACTCTGATGAATCGGCCGTTCGTCGGGGTTCTTTAGTGAAATGATGGCGATTTGCCAAATAAACGGCGTCAGCGAATTGGCCTGACGATGGACGCCGGGCCTGTGCGCTCCGAAGGCGGGTCTTTCGGCGTGGGTTCACCTCCCGTAAGACCCAGCAGGCTGAACATGTTGTGCTGATCAAGGCCATTGATCACCGCACCGATATCACTCATCGGCACCGCAGCGCTGAGCAAGTAACCCTGAACGAAATCACAACCGTGTTTTTGCACCACTTCAAACTGTTGCAGGGTTTCCACACCTTCGGTTACCACCTGCAAATGCAGGGTGTGAGCCATGCCGATGATCGCCTGGACGATCTCGATGTCGGCATTGGACTTGGGAATGTCCTGGATAAATGAACGGTCGATTTTCAAGGTGTTCAGCGGCAGGCGCTTGAGGTAGGCGAGGGACGAATAGCCCGTGCCAAAGTCGTCGATGGACAGCGAGACGCCCAAGGCACGGATTTGCCGCAGCAGTGCCAGGGTGCTGCTGATATTGCCCATCAGGGCGTTTTCGGTCACTTCCAGTTCGAGGCGGTTGGCGGCAATTCCGCCGAAGCGCAGGGCACTTTCGATTTCATCGGCCAACTCGTCACGGGTCAGGTTCAGGGCCGAGCAGTTCACGGCCATGATCAATTCCGTGTGGCCCTGTTCCGACAGCAGGCTCAGGTCGTGACAGGCCTGGCGCAATACCCAGTGATCGAGTTCGGCAATCAGCCCGTTGTTTTCGGCAATGCTGATGAACCGGTCCGGGGTCAGCAGGCCATGTTGCGGATGTTGCCAGCGCACCAGGGCTTCGAGGCGGGTGATCTTGCCTTTTTTCAGGTCAAGAATCGGTTGGTAAAACAGCACCAGTTCGTTCTTGCCGCGCAGCGCGGCGCGCAGTTCTTCTTCCAGTTGCAGTTCCAGAAAGGCCCGGGTTTTCAGGTTGGAGCTGAAGAAGTTCAGGCTGTTACGCCCGGCATCCTTGGACTGGTACAACGCCAGGTCGGCAGTTTTCAGCAGCTCTTCGCTGGTTTTGCCGTCTTCAGGGAAGAGGCTGATGCCGATGCTGGTGGTCATCACCATGCGCCGGCCGGCCAACTCTACGGGGTCTTTCATTTTCTGCATGATGCGCTGGGCCATGTGCCGCGCTTCATCGCGATGATGGATGCTGATCAGGATGCAGAACTCGTCACCGCCAAACCGCGCGACCACGTCGTCATGGCTGCGCACCGAGCTTTTGATATGGCCGGCCAACACGGTCAGCAGTTCGTCACCGGCGTCATGGCCGAGGCTGTCGTTGATGCGCTTGAAGTGGTCGATATCCAGGAAGATCACCGCCAGCATGCCGTCGGTGGCGGTTTTCTCTGCGAGCTTCTCGGCGAAGATCTGGTTGAAACCACGGCGGTTGAGCAGGCTGGTCAAGGCGTCGTAATGCGCCACTTGCTGCAGGGAGGCGCGGGCCTGGTCGAGTTCGGTGAGCAGTGCGTTGACCCGGCGCAGGTCGGTTTCCTTGTGTTGCAGTTTTTTGTCTGCCAGGGCGGCGCTGATGCTGCTGCCGATCACCAGCAGGGCGATAACGGCGACCAGCAGGCCCAGTTGGATCGGGTTGTTGTCCACCGGCAACGCCGACGGCACCAAACCCTCGGGCAACAGCAGTTGCATGGCCGCCATGCCGGTGAAGTGCATGCTGATAATCCCGGCGCCGAGCACCAGGCTGGCCGCGTACTTGAGCAATTGATGGAACATGCCGGTGCCGTTGCGAAGGTACAGCGACAGCAGCAACGCGGCCAGGCTGGCGCCGATGGCAATCACCACTGAGGCCAGAAACAATCCGGTCCGAAAGTACACGCCTGCTTCGGATTGCATGGCCGACATGCCAACGTAGTGCATCAGTGCAATGCCCAGCCCCATCCATACCGACGCCAGCACATATTGGTGAAGACGCAGCTTTGGATGACTGAGGGTTTGCATGGCGAACAGCGAGGCAATCAGGGCGATCAGTAGCGAGGCAAACGTCATGATCAATTCGTAGTGAATTGCGATAGGCGCCTGGAAGGCCAGCATGCTGATGAAGTGGGTCGCCCAGATTCCGCCTGCCAGGCAGCCCGCGCCTACCCAGCGCCAGTGCCGTTGAGCCTTGGGGTTGTCGACATGGCCGACACGTTCGGCCATGTCCAGGGTGCCGAAGCCCGCCGCACACGCCACTACGTAAGCCAGTAGCACCAGAAAGGGGTTATGACTGCAATTGAGTAATAAGTGCCCGCTGTCCGGAAGGTCGGTAAAAAAATGCAAACCAAGCCATTCCATAGCATGTCCCGTCACAGAGTCTTTGTCTGACAATGCTTTGAGTATAGAGAGCCTGAGCGGGTTGCAAGGGCTGATGGCAAATTGCTTCTAATTATTTGGCGATGAGTTCATAAACAACTAGAACCAAATGAGTAGGGATGACAGCTCGGGTCGCCCGATGGAGTGACATCAGACTTACGAATCATTACAGACAATCATCACGGGGCTGACTAGATTGCAGGTTCCGGGCTCAGGATGCGTCTGGCATCGCGGCTCACATAACAATAAAAGAGACGGACCCATGCAGAACTCGACCCAAGCGGCGAATGCCTGGCGCATTCTGTTCCTGTTGTTCCTGGCCAACCTGTTCAACTTTTTCGACCGCACCATCCCCGCGATCATCATCGAACCGATCCGTATGGAGTGGCACCTCAGCGACTTCCAGCTCGGCATCATCGGTACTGCGTTTACCATTGTTTATGCGATTGCTGGCTTGCCCCTGGGGCGCATGGCCGATACTGGCTCGCGCAGTAAGCTCATGGGCTGGGGCCTGGCGGCGTGGAGCGGCCTGACGGCGGTCAATGGCTTGGTGGGCAGTTTCTGGACCTTTTTGCTGGTGCGCATGGGCATCGGCATTGGCGAGGCCAGTTACGCACCGGCGGCGAACTCGTTGATTGGCGACTTGTTTCCGGCCCACCGCCGGGCGCGGGCCATGGGCATCTTTATGTTGGGTCTGCCTTTGGGCCTGTTGCTGGCGTTCTTCACCATCGGTGCGATGGTCAAGGCGTTCGACAGCTGGCGCGCGCCGTTCTTTATTGCGGCGGTGCCGGGGCTGATCCTCGCGGTGTTCATGTTCTACATCAAGGAACCCAAGCGCGGCGCCGCCGAAACCGTGCAAGTCTCCCAAGAGAAAGTCGACCGCCCGATTCGCCGGGTTCTGGCGGTACCGACGTTCCTTTGGCTGGTGCTGGCAGGCTTGTGCTTCAACTTCGCCACCTACGCCTGCAACTCGTTCCTGGTGCCGATGCTGCAGCGCTATTTTCTGCTGCCGTTGCAGGATGCGGCGGTGGCGACCGGGGTGATTGTCGGGGTGACGGGGTTGTTTGGCCTGACGCTGGGCGGTTGGGTGGCGGACAAGATCCATCAGCGGGTGGCCAATGGGCGGCTGTTGTTCGCGGCCTGCAGCTTGATTATCTCCACCGTGACCACCGCCTGGGCGTTGCATGCCGGGCGGATCGAAATTGGTGTGTTTGTGGCGCTTTTCAGTGTCGGCTGGTTGTTTGCCTATAACTTCTATACCTGTGTTTATACGGCGATCCAGGACGTGGTGGAGCCGCGCTTGCGGGCGACGGCGATGGCGTTGTTCTTCGCCGGTTTGTATTTGCTGGGTGGTGGCATGGGGCCGATTGTGGTGGGCGGGTTGTCGGATCATTTTGCCCATTCGGCGATGTATGCGGCGGGGGCGGAGCAGATGACCGAGGCTTATAAAGCCATAGGCTTGCACGACGCCATGTACCTGATTCCGGTGGCGCTGTTTCTGACCATGCTCTTTCTGTTTCAGGCGTCCCGCAGTTTTGTGCGGGATGCCAAGCGGATGAAGGATGGGTTGGGGGTGGTGGAGGTGCCGGCTACGGCGGTTACTGCCTGAGACCGAGGTGACGCCTTCGCGAGCAAGCCCGCTCCCACATTAGACCGCATTCTCAAGATGGAACTCGGTCAAATGTGGGAGCGGGCTTGCTCGCGAAGAGGCCATCAATAACAACGATGTCTCAAGTGAATAAAAAAGGCCCGCATTGCGCGGGCCTCTTTGTTCAGCAGGGCAGGGCGGCGAGGTTAGCCTGCTACCAACACCCGAATCGCTTCCAGTCGCAGCGCAGCCTTGTCGAGCATGGCCAGGCCTTGCTCGCGCTGTTGGCGCAGGGCAACCAGTTCGCTGTCACGCACGGTCGGGTTGACCGCTTGCAACGCGGTCAGGCGCGCCAGTTCTTCGTCGGTGTCCGCCGCCAGGCGACGTTGAGCCTCGGCCACGCGCTCGGCGTGACGCGGGGCGATCTTCTCTTCACCGGCGTTGATCCGTGGCGTCAGCTGGTCGCGCTGGGCCTGGACGAACTTGTTGGCGCTGGCCCGTGGCACGCTTTCCAGCTGGTCGTTCAAGGTCAGGAACGAGACGCGGCCCGACAGGTCATTGCCGTTGGCGTCCAGCAGGCAGCGCAGCGCGGCCGGTGGCAGGTAGCGGCCCAGTTGCAGCGAGCGTGGGGCAACCACTTCGCTGACGTAGAGCAGTTCCAGCAACACGGTGCCCGGCTTGAGCGCCTTGTTCTTGATCAGCGCCACAGCGGTGTTGCCCATGGAACCGGACAGCACCAGGTCCATGCCGCCTTGCACCATCGGGTGTTCCCAGGTGATGAACTGCATGTCTTCGCGGGACAGCGCCTGGTTGCGGTCGTAGGTGATGGTCACGCCTTCGTCGTCGCCCAGGGGGAAGCTGGCGTCGAGCATTTTCTCGCTCGGCTTGAGGATCAGGGCGTTTTCCGAATGGTCTTCGCTGTCGATGCCGAAGGCGTCGAACAGGGTTTCCATGTAGATCGGCAGGGTGAACTGGTCGTCTTGCTCAAGGATGTCTTCCACCAGCGCATCACCTTCGCCAGCGCCGCCGGAGTTGAGCTCCAGCAAACGGTCGCGGCCGGTGTGCAGCTCGGCTTCGAGGCGCTCGCGCTCGGCACGGGCTTCGTCGATCAGCGCTTGCCACTCGCCGTCGTCGGCATTTTCCAGCAGCGGCAGCAGGCGCGGGCCGAACTGGTGCTGCAAGGCGTTGCCGGTCGGGCAGGTGTTGAGGAACGCGTTCAGCGCTTCGTGGTACCACTGGAACAGGCGCTCTTGCGGGCTGGTTTCCAGGTACGGCACGTGCAGTTCGATCACATGCTTCTGGCCGATCCGGTCCAGACGGCCGATCCGCTGTTCCAGCAGGTCCGGGTGGGATGGCAGGTCGAACAGCACAAGGTGGTGGGAGAACTGGAAGTTGCGGCCTTCACTGCCGATTTCCGAGCAGATCAGCACTTGGGCGCCGAACTCTTCATCTGCAAAGTAAGCAGCGGCGCGGTCACGCTCGAGGATATTCATGCCCTCGTGGAACACCGTGGCCGGGATGCCGGAGCGCACGCGCAGGGCGTCTTCCAGGTCCATGGCGGTTTCGGCGTGGGCGCAGATCACCAGGACTTTGGTGCGCTTGAGCATTTTCAGCTGATCGATCAGCCATTCGACGCGCGGGTCGAAACGCCACCAGCGTTGTTCTTCATCCACATCCGGCTGCGACTGGAAGCTGACTTCCGGGTACAGCTCGGCGTGTTCGCCCAGGGGCAGTTCGAGGTATTCGTCCGGGCACGGCAGCGGGTAGGCGTGCAGCTTGCGCTCCGGGAAGCCTTGCACCGCGGCGCGGGTGTTGCGGAACAGCACGCGGCCGGTGCCGTGGCGGTCCAGCAGTTCGCGTACCAAACGGGCGCTGGCTTCGGCGTCGCCATCGTTGACGGCGGTCAGCAGGGCTTCGCCTTCGTTGCCGAGGAATCCCTGGATGGTCTTGTGGGCGGCCGGCGAGAGGCGGCCCTTGTCCAGCAGCTCCTGAACGGCTTCGGCCACCGGGCGATAGTTTTCGCTCTCGGCGCGGAAGGCGTGCAGGTCGTGGAAACGGTTCGGGTCCAGCAGGCGCAGGCGCGCGAAGTGGCTGTCCTGGCCCAGTTGCTCAGGGGTTGCGGTGAGCAGCAGCACGCCCGGAATCACTTCGGCCAGTTGCTCCACCAGCGTGTACTCGGGGCTGGCTTTTTCTTCGTGCCACACCAGGTGGTGAGCTTCGTCGACCACCAGCAAATCCCAGCCGGCGGCGAACAGCGCGTCCTGGGCCTTCTCGTCGTCCACCAGCCATTCCAGGGCCACCAGCGCGAGCTGGGTATCTTCGAACGGGTTGGCGGCATCGCTTTCGATAAAGCGTTCTTCGTCGAACAGCGCAACTTGCAGGTTGAAGCGGCGGCGCATTTCCACCAGCCACTGGTGCTGGAGGTTTTCCGGCACCAGGATCAGTACGCGGTTGGCGCGACCCGACAGCAATTGGCGATGAATCACCAGGCCGGCTTCGATGGTCTTGCCCAGGCCCACTTCGTCTGCCAGCAGAACCCGCGGCGCGATACGGTCCGCGACTTCACGGGCGATGTGCAGTTGGTGCGCGATCGGTTGCGCACGCACGCCGCCCAGGCCCCAGAGCGAGGACTGCAACTGGCGGCTGGTGTGTTCAAGGGTGTGATAGCGCAGGGAGAACCAGGCCAGCGGGTCGATCTGGCCGGCGAACAGACGGTCGCTGGCCAAACGGAACTGGATGAAGTTCGAGAGTTGGGTTTCCGGCAGGGTGACCTGCTCGTTCTGCCCATTGAGGCCGTGGTAGACCAGCAGGCCGTCGACATCGTCGACTTCTTGCACGGTCATTTTCCAGCCTTCGAAATGGGTGATGGTGTCACCCGGCGAAAACCTCACGCGAGTGAGGGGCGCATTCCGTAGCGCATACTGGCGAGTGTCGCCAGTGGCCGGATAGAGCACGGTTAACAAGCGGCCGTCCTGTGCCAGAACGGTGCCTAACCCCAGCTCTGCTTCGCTGTCACTAATCCAGCGTTGCCCCGGTTGATACTGCTGCGCCATGCTGCCTGACTCCCGCCGTGAAAAAGCCGACTATTCTAACGGAACACGGCTTCCAGACCAAAAGGAATAGGTGCAGCTTCAAGCTTTAAGCTACAAGCGGCAAGAAAAAGGGCTGTATGTTCGTCGGATAGATGACGATTAGTTCACAAGTTGGCGGCTTGACGCTCAAGTCGTCACCCACGCAGCCGACAGTCTGCTGAACAGGAGACTATTAATATGCTGCCACCCATGCTGCCCCTGAGTGTTGTGCCGGTCACGTCGCAGCTTGACCCGGTGCGCCAGAAGCCGGATATCCCGCCCGTGGTGCCGGTTCAACCAGGCTCCAACGAAAGCACCATCGACCTGCAAAAGCGCGACCCCGAGGAAGCGGCACTGTTGCTGCGCGAGGAACAGCGACGCCAGCAGGAACAGCAAAAGCGCCGCCGCGAAGCCGATGAGGATCCGCAGGAGCACCTGGCTGTTCCCGGTGACGAACTCAACGCCGACAACACCGTGCCGGTGGTGCCGCTGATTGAAGACGCGCCACGCCAAGGCTTGTGGGTGGACGTCGAGGTTTAATCCTGCAGTTCGTGCAGGGCGGCGATCAGTTGCCCGATGTCTTGTGCCGTGTTGAGGTAGCTCACGGAGATTCGCGCCACGCTGTCCAGCTCGCGGGCTTGCATGTCCAGCGGCGTGTAGGGCACACCGTTGGCACCGATGTTGATTCGCTTGAGCCCCAGGCGGCGCTTTAGCTCGAAGGCGTCCCAGCCGGCGAGGTTGAAGGCGATCAGGCCGGACTGGTTTGCGGCAATACCCAAATCATGCAGGGTAATCCCCTCGATCCCGCGTAGTTCTTCGCGGATCGTGTCGCTTAGAAGCTGGACCGTCCGGCGAATCCGCTCAGCGCCCAGTCGATTGACCTCCAGCAACGCATTGCCCAGGCCTGCCAACAGCGCGAATGACACTTCGCTGGTTTCAAAGCGCCGGGCGTCGTTGCGCAAGTCGAAACCCACAGGGCTCCAGGGCGCAGAAAATACATCGCGTTGGACCGGGTTCAAGCGCTCGAGAAAATCCGGCCGCACATACAGCAATGCGGTTCCCCGCGGGCCTCGCAGATGCTTGCGCCCGGCGCCCTTGAGCACATCGCAGTGCAGTGCTTGCACATCCACCGGCACTTGGCCGAGGGCTTGCCCGGCGTCGATGAAATAAGCAATGCCATGACGCTTGGCCAACGCGCCGATGGCCTCGGCAGGGTTGATCAAGCCGCTGTTGGCGGGGAGCCAGGTCAGGTCGATCAAGCGCACCCGGGCGTCGAGCATGGCTTCCAGGCCGGCGACGGACACCGCGCCGGTTTCATCGCAAGGGATCACCTCTACGTGCGCACCCGCTTGCACGGCTGTCTGCATGCTGGCCAGGTTGCCGCCCCATTCGTGGCGGCCCACCAGAATACGGTCGCCTGGTTTCCACGGTCCCAGCGCCTGGAACGCCATGCTCCAGGCGGTCGAGCCGCTGCTGGCAAAGGCAATCGATGACACCGGCGCGTTGAGCAATTGCGCGGCGGCGCGACGGGCTTTTTCCGCCAATAGTGCACCGTGTTCGCCGGCCTCCATCGGCCCATCCCGGGCTTCGCGTTGCAACTGGTCAATGATTGCGTCGAGCGTCCCCTGGCTCGGCAGGGAGGCCCCGGCGTGGTTGAAGTGGACGATGCCGGACTGGCAGCCCGGCGTTTCGTCCCGCAGTTCCCGGACTTGCGTCAGGGACAGCGCGGTCACGGCTGCAGCTCGAAAATCGCATCGATCTCCACTGCCACACCGCCCGGCAAACTGGCGACGCCCACGGCAGTACGGGCGTGCCGGCCTTTGTCACCCAGGGCGTTGACCAGCAGGTTCGAAGCCCCATTCGCGACTGCGCCCTGGCGCTGGAAATCACCGCTGCTGGCGATAAACACGCCCAACCGAATGATGCGCACCAGCCGCGACAGGTCATCGCCCAGGGCATCGCTCAATTGTGCGAGCAGGCCCAGCGCAGCGAGTTCGGCGGCTTTAGCGCCTTCGTCTTCGCTGATGGACTCGCCGAGACGACCGATGTAGGTGGGTTTGCCGTCCAGCAGCGGGATTTGGCCGGAGATGAACAGCTGGTTCTGGCTGATCACGTAATTGACGTAGTTGGCGATCGGCTGGCTGGGTGTCGGCAGGCTCAGACCGAGGGCTTGTACGCATTGCGAGATGGAATGGCTCATGTTGAATCCTCTTGGGAAGAGTCTTCAGCATGGGCGGCGTGGTTTTGGTCGACAAACGGATAGATCTCACTCGACGTATCGAAATAACTCATGCGTCGGCACAGATTTCCCGTAGCCATTCACTGAAACAGGTGGCCGCTTGGCTGGTGTCGCCTTGCGGGGTGATCAGCCAGTAGCCGATCTCGCTGTGGTAGGGCGGCCAGTCGAAGGCTTCCACCAATGTGCCGTCCTTCAACCTGCGCTCGATCAGGCGGTGGCGGCCCATGGCGATGCCCTGGCCGGCGACGGCGGCTTCCACCACGATGTTGTAGTCGTGCAACAGCGCCTTGGGGTAATGCTCCACATCCACCTGGTAATGCCGGGACCAGTCGGTCCACTCGAAAGGGCGGTGCGAGGTGGCCATCAACAGCGGGCCGTTCTCCAGTTGGCTGGCCTTGAACGTCGGGCTGCACACCGGTGACAGGGTTTCGCTCATCAGGCGCGTGGCCTGCACGTCGGCCCAGTCGCCCTTGCCGTAGCGAATCGCCAGGTCGACCTCGGCGGCGGCGACGTCTGCCAGTTGAATCGCGGGCACCAACTCCACCTGGATGTGCGGGTAGCGGCTGAGAAACCCGGCCAGGCGCGGCGCCAGCCACAAGGTGGCGAACGAGGCGAGCAGGCCGACGCGCAGCACGGTGGTGGCGGGCGGGGTTTGTTGCTGGCGGGTAGCGGCGGCGATGACATCGAGGGCGGGGCGGATTTGGTCGTAGTAGTGTTGGCCGTCTTCAGTCAGATCGATGGCGCGGGTGCGTCGGATAAATAGCGGTTTGCCCAGATGCTGTTCGAGCTTCTGCACTTGATGGCTGAGGGCGCTTTGGGTCACCGACAGCTCGGCGGCGGCCTTGATAAAGCTCAGATGCCGGGCCACGGCCTCAAAGGCGCGCAGGGCCAGGAGTGGGGGAAGGTCCTTGTGCAGTGCCACGTCGAACGCTCTGTGTGAGGGTTTGGATCGGGGATTTTGCGGGCAAATGGGTTGGATGACACCGATTTTGTTTACGCGGGATTGGCGCAGGACGCATTATTGGGGCATCCAAGCCATTACGTAAGCCAAGCCATGAGTGACGATGACAAACTGATAGACCTGAATGCCGAACGGGCCAAACGTGTTCATGACCTGAATGACAAACGACTGAATGAAGTGCGCCAGGCGTTTGAGCAGGCGATGCCGTTGGGTAAGCCTAAGAAAAAGCCGAAAAACAAACCGAAAAAGCGTTGATATAGCCTGCATCGTTTGATGCAGGTCAGTTATTTCCCTTCTTTACGCTCCGTTGCGGGCGACATTGATCCTCGTCAATTTCTTCTTTCGTCTTCTTGGTTAACTTAGCCCTATCGCAACAGGGCAAGTGCAGGAGGCCGGTCATGTTTTTCGATAATGTGGTATTTGCCGGAGTGCTGACGGTTGGCCTCATGGTGATGTTCTTTGTAGGGTTTGGAATTTTTATCTGGAAAGACGCTAATAAGCGTAAGAAGCCTTAGGTCTTTTCGGGATACATGAGCACGCAAGGCATTTTGGGCGACTTCGGTCGCCTTTTTTTTGTTTTCTATTTGGTGGGGGTTGAGTACATATCCGTTATTTAGGTAACGGCCGCCTATGGTTCCGCTCTTACAGCGGGTCACTTTTGGCAAACGCCCCAAAAGTAACCAAAA